>JAUWVD010000171.1 GCA_030617585.1 Candidatus Methanophagales archaeon | reverse complement strand
CCAAATAGCTTTCCCGATGCATCCGCCAAACTTTCTCCTTCGCGTATCCTTCTTAGCACTTCTCTAGATCCTGGCCCGTATCCCCTCTTCACATTGTAATTTTGGATGAACTTAAGTGCCATATCAGCAGCATTAAAGCATTTATTCTCTATTAATGATTCCGCAACGCCGATCATCATCTCCGTGTCGTCTGTGTAGCGACCATAGATCATTTCCCACTCCCCGCCATATACAGAACCCACCATCCCCATGTCGTAACCTTCCACAGGAGCGCCTAATGCATCGCCTACTGCACTGCCTAATAAAGCACCCCTAAATTTCGCTTTTAAGTCGATCCCTAAATCCAAGCCCATAAACTTTAATAAATATACGCGCTTGATAAATATTCAATGAGTGCAAAACAAGGCAACGGTAAAAATAAGGCGATATTATTGATATGCGATGGCCTTGGTGACCGTCCATCAGTGGGTGGGAGAACACCCCTACAAGCTGCTGATACCTCTAATATAGATAAAATAAGCGAAGAAGGCATAAATGGGTTGATGGACGTGATATCGCCGGGAATAGTGCCGGGGAGCGATACCGCACATCTTTCCCTCTTTGGGTACGATCCCCACACGTATTATCCAGGCAGAGGCGTCTTTGAAGCGCTTGGCGCCGACATGGAATTGCATAAGGGGGAAGTTGCATTTAGAGCTAATTTCGCTACTGTGGACGAAAAGATGCGGGTCGTGGATAGAAGAGCGGGAAGAAACGGGAGTAAAGAACTGGCATCTGTACTAAACGGGCTTGAAATAGATGGTATTGAGATCGCTCTGAAGAATACTACCGAGCATCGATGCGCACTTGTAATGAAAGGCGAAAATATCTCCAAATACGTATCTGATGTGGACTCGCATGTGGCTGGGAGTATTGTACAAGAATGCAAACCACTTAAAGAAGGCGAGGATGCCCTGAGGACCGCAGCAATCGTAAATAAATTTGTCAGGATGAGCCATGAGCTACTGAACGAGCATCCAGTAAATGAGGCGCGGAGACAGAAGGGTGAACTACCTGCGAATATCATTTTGCTGCGAGGCGCGGGCAGCTATGAAGTGGTGACACCAATAAAAGAACGGTTTGGATTTAGCGCCGCATGTGTAGCGGGAGCGTCTCTTTATAAGGGCGTTGCCAAATACCTTGGCATGGCTATTATCCCTGTTGAAGGTGCGACCGGTAAGGCGGATACAAACTTAAATAATAAGGCGGAAGCGACATTGCAGTCTTTGGAGGATCATGAATTTGTCTTTGTTCACGTGAAAGATACTGATAATAAGGGCCATGATGGCAACTTCGAGGGTAAGAGAAACATGATCTCCCGGATAGATAAAGAGCTTGTGGCGCGGCTAAAAGATGTCGATGCTTACATTGTCATTACTGGAGACCATAGCACGCCTGTACCACTAAAAAGACACAGTAGTGACCCTGTCCCAATAGTTATAAAAGGGGAAGGGATCAGGAAAGATAACGTGAAGAAATTCGATGAGATTTCGGCTGCTTCCGGCGGCTTAAACAGGATACGAGGCCTTGATTTGATGCTGACAATAGCTGATTTCATGGGTTATTATAAGATGTATGGAACGTAAGTAACTGCTCAAAATGAAATAGGCATAGCAGCGATCCAGAGTTCCCAAGTGCTCTCGCAACTCAGTACAGTAAGGAACGCTGACGAGCTTATCTTCCGGGTTCGGAATGGGTCCGGGAGTTTCCCCGCCGCTATGGCCGCTATGCCCAACTACACATATCTACTTCTGTTAATATAAAGGTTCTTGACAAGACGCCAATAAAAACCTTTTTATACCGACATGTATATCTTAGCATATCGGTGATAATGATATGGAAAGAAGAAAAATTTTGGGTTTTGGAATAGCGATGATAGTAATTGCGTGCGTATCGGTTGCCACTTTTTACAACCCTCCTGTGGAAGCGCAAGAAGCAAAAACCGTCAAAATCTTCCACGCTGGTAGCTTAGCGGTACCTTTGGAAGAGGCGGAGAAACAATTCGAGACGTTACATCCGGATGTAGATGTGCGCCGGGAGTCAATGGGTAGTATAGCAGCGATAAGACAGGTAACAGATGTCGGAAAGATAGGGGATGTGGTTGCATCTGCAGATTACACGCTCATACCGAGCATGATGTACCTTGAGTATGCAGATTGGGTTGTCCGATTCGCAACGAACGATTTAGTGCTTGCATATAATCTGGAGAAGAGCAAATATGCAGATGAAATTACGCCCGATAACTGGTATGATATTCTCCGGCGAGATGGTGTAGTGTTTGCCTTCTCAAGCCCGAATCTCGACCCCTGCGGATACAGGGCAGTAATGGTGTTTCAGCTTGCGGAGTTATATTACGGCGATGACCAGATATTCGATGAGTTGATTCTCAACAACACGGCAATTACGATAAGTGAGGAAGACGGTACGTATCTCATAAAGACGCCAGAAGATTTGAAGCCAAATAGAGAGAAGGTAAGTATAAGACCGAAATCGGTTGAACTCGTAGCGATGGTTGAGGAAGGGGGGCTTGATTATGCTTTTGAGTACAGGAGCGTTGCCGTTCAGCACAATTTAGCATTTGTTGATTTGCCGGAACCAATAGATTTGAGCAAGGTGGCGTATGCGGACGTTTACAAAAAGGTCGAATTAGAGACTTCGGATGGGAAGACAAAAACGGGCAAGCCTATTGTTTATGGTATTACCGTACCGAAGAACGCGCAAAATCCTGAGCGTGGGCTGAAGTTCGTGCAGTTTGTCATAGGCGATGCCGGGCAGAAGATCTTTGCCGATATGTGACAACCACCAATTGTGCCCGCGGAAGGAAGTGGCATATTACCGGCTGAATTAGCTCTTACACCACTAATAACGCCAACTCCCGCAGTGTCAACGCCTTCACAGACTCCAACGCCAACACCAGGCTTCGAAGTGGTATTCGCGGTTACAGCACTATTAGCAGTTATTTATGGCCACTTGAGAAAGAGA
>JAUWVD010000184.1 GCA_030617585.1 Candidatus Methanophagales archaeon | reverse complement strand
AACGGAAGAAGTTGTGTGTGCACCGGAAAGGTGCGACACGGGCGTTTCCTGCTGGTGACGAACGATTACCACCGATATACCGAAACGTTGGCCAGCCGGTCTTAATTCCCGGCTCTATGGGCACACGCAGTTTCTTATCGGTGGGCACAGACGTAGCAAGAGCTGAGACTTTTGGAAGTTGTGCGCATGGCTCTGGTAGAGAAATGAGTAGGACGGCGGCAATGAGACAATACCGGGGCATTGAAGTGAAAGCGGAATTAGCGAAGCGGAATATAATGGTGAAGACGCGAGAACGAACAAAGCGAGATGTAAGGAAGAAGCGAGGTATTCAATTTGACAAATATGGCGAGCTGGCGGAAGAAGTTTCCGCAGCCTATAAAGACCCAGAAGTGGTGGTTCGGAGTTGTGAAGTATCAGGGATAGCGAAGAAAGTAGCGGCTTTTAGAGCTATTGGTGTTATAAAAGGGTGATGCGACTAACAATAAGCGGTCTTCCAGGCAGTGGAACAACAACAGTTGCGAAATTGCTATCGCAGGAATTAGCGATGGAACTAATCTCTGCTGGTGAGAGGTTCCGGCGAATAGCGAAAGAGAAGAAATTGCCGTTGGATCAATTCTGCGAATTAGCAGAGAATAACGATGAGTTCGATAGGCAGATAGATGAGATGCAGAGCAAGGAGGCGATGATGCGTGACAATGTCATTATAGAAAGCAGACTGTCTGGATTCTTCGTCCCAAAAGCCGATTTGAAAATATGGTTGAAAGCGCCTTCGGAAATAAGAGCGAGAAGAATTGGAGGACGCGAAGGCATAGCCTATGAAGATGCCCTCTTCGCAATGAAAGACCGAGAACGGTCAGAATATAAGCGCTATGAGCAATACTACGGGATAAATTTGGACGACTTTTCCATTTATGATCTTGTAATCGATTCCTCTCGGTGGGACGAGAGGGCGATTGTGGCGATGATAAAGGTGGCTGTGGAGTGTGTGAGTAAAAAGGACGTATTTGTTTAGCTCCTTTTTATAACCACAAGATTACACAGATTTTCACGAGAAAAAGAATGATATTAACATTGTTTTAGTACACTATTGGCTACTTTATACCAAAATAATCTTAATTTCTTGTGTTAATCTTGTGGTTTTTACCTTATAAATACTCTCCCAACCTCTTAACCCTACTAACGGGATTAGGATGCGTGGAAAAGATCTCCATCAACCTGTCCGCACGGCTCACCCGCGCCCTTTCTGCGAATAATCTCAGTTCATATGCGTCTATCTTACCATCCCTGTTCAGATCAGCAGCGCTCAGATCCTTTAAATCGCCTCGTGCTGTTATGGGATCTGCGGCAAAGAAAGCGCGCATGCTGCCCAGTTCCTTCTTCACCTTCTCCTGCTTCAGACCGGCACTACCATAGATCATTTTGTATAATGCAGAAGCAAGTTCATGAGGCTTCTTCGTTAGCTCCGCACTTCCGGCATCTGCATAATATTCCCTTATTCGCGATCCATAAAGCACGATAAGGTTGCTTATGAAATATAATGCGAAGGCAATAAGGGCAATTGCCATCATAGGTAACGCCCCTTCTCTATCCCTACCGCCACCGCCGAAGAGACCGGACCAGAAGAAGCTGAAATAGATAAAGTAGCATATCATCGGTATCACACTCAGCGCCGTTATAACTACCATATCGCGATGCTGTATGTGTGATAGCTCATGCCCTAAAACCGCTTCTAACTCATCTCTGCTTAGTATCTGCATCAATCTTCTCGTAACGCAAACCCTTGCTTTCCTTTTTGATGTGCCGAAGGCGAAAGCATTCGGTATCGCTATTTCAGAAATCCCTATTTTCGGCTTTGGTATCCCTGCTTTCATCGCTAATTCAGTCACCATCCGATGCAATTCCGGCTGCTCGGCCTCCGAAACATAGCGAACGTGCATTGTCTTCTCTACTATCTTTGGACCTATAAAGAACTGAACAGCCACCAATCCACCAGCAAGTAGGGCGTAAACTATCGGCGTGCCCACTCCGGTGAAGGTGGCTATGACGATTAATAGCGCATAGATCACCGCAAACAGGAGCAATACACAAAGCCCCATTCGTATTCCCAACCACGCAGTTCTCATCTTTTATTTTAGTCTTGTATTAAATAAAAAGGTCCTGCTCGTATTTATATCTTTTATACACATTAATATTATTATGGGAAGGCGACAGCTCTTATTTGGCGTTGTAATAGCATTACTTATTGCCGCTTCACTTAACTCGGCATCCGCATTCGAATTAATGGGTGAAGAGAACGAAAAACATGCGATACTGATAAACAATCTCGGCTGTGAGGTAACCGATTTTGAGATACATGTGGATTTATGGCATGCAAGCATTGTTGGCAGCCACATTGTGACGCTGAATAATTCCGGTGATACTGTGGTAACTATAAGGTGGAACGAAGATGGTGCTCAGAACGAGATGATAGTGCCGGCGAAGACCGAGAGAAGATATAGCGTTAATTATCGTTTCCAGCTCATCACAATGGATTTCACTTATGAATACAACGCGATATACAAATAAAAAGTTTTATATAAGGAACTGTAACTTTTCGGGTTCTCGAAGTAGTTCGTACATCGCCACTTCATAGTTCAGCTTTATTTGCTTTATCCATGTATCCTCAGGCTTAAGGAACCTAATATCAGGCACTGCCCCATATTTTTTGTTCTTAATAAACTCGCCGTTGGTCAACTCAAAGAACGCTGCACCGCCTTTTACTCTCATCGGCTCGTAGATCGATGAGAATACTCTTGCAACCCAGTTAGCCATTTTTAACGTCGTTTCA
>JAUWVD010000028.1 GCA_030617585.1 Candidatus Methanophagales archaeon | reverse complement strand
GTAGTATTTACCCTCTCAAGGACAAGAAGAATATCCCAGATACTGGATAAGGGGGAAAGAGTATCCACACTGAGGTGTTCTGACGGGCTGCTGACGCTGAGCATAGAAGGTGCAAAAAGACTGCATCGATTCATAAAATATCCGGGACTGAGGGTTGTTATGAATGAAGAGAGCAGCGAATTCATAAAAAAAGGCGGAACTGCATTTTGCAAACATGTAATAGATGCAGATTCTGAGATAAGGGCTTATGATGAACTTATAGTGGTAGATGAAAAAGACAGACTACTTGCAACAGGAAAGGCTATGTTATCCTGTGATGAGATGAAAATCTTTGAGCATGGTGTAGCTGTGAAGGTAAGGTATGGTATAGAAGAATAAGGGATAGTCGGTAAATGATAGAAGAAGAGATAGGGAATATGTTACGAAAAAGGGAACTCAGTTTAGCTACTGCAGAATCTTGCACCGGTGGACTGGTCTCCCATAGGATAACAAACATCTCTGGCAGCTCGGACTATTATAAAGGTGGCGTGATCGCTTATGCGAACGAAGTAAAAGTGCAAATTTTGCTTGTGGATGATGCGCTATTGGCGCAGAAGGGTGCGGTAAGTGCAGAATGTGCGCGGGCAATGGCGGAAGGTATAAGGGCGCTACTGAATGGCGACATTGGTATTGCTACCACAGGCATTGCAGGACCCACAGGGGGAACGCCGGACACGCCTGTTGGATTAGTTTATATAGCATTGGCAACAAAGGGTTATTTAGATCATGAGAGGCATATCTTCCACGGAGATAGAGGAGGGAACAAACGCAAGGCGGCTGAGGCTGCTCTTGTGATGTTAAAAAAGTTTCTCGTACATGGAGCAGAAGGGCTCGTAGCTCAGAAAGGTAGAGCAGCGGGCTTTTAACCCGTCGGTCACGGGTTCAAATCCCGTCGAGCTCGTTAGTAGAAATGAAGAAGGAGACGTTATCTATACTTGGACATGAGTTAGTGTCGGAACACATATTAATGGACGAGAGCGAAGTGAAAGAACTTTTAGATAAGTACAAAATACGGAAGGTACAATTGCCTAAGATAAAAGTATCCGATCCCGCTATAAATGGAATGGGTGCAGAGGTAGGAGATGTCGTGAAGATAACAAGACAAAGTAGAACAGCGGGAAAAGCTTTATCTTTTCGACTGGTTATGGAGTGAAAGGGTGAATGGAATGTTAGATCGAAGTGTCTTTTCAAAAGCATATTTAAAAAGGGAAAAAATAGTACAGCATCAGCTCGATTCGTTCAATTACTTCCTCGATGAGGGTATACAAAGGATTATTGATGAGCTACCGTATACTGAGACATCTATTAGCGGCGAAGATGAAGAAAAGGGGAAGTATAAACTGGGTGTAAAGTTTGGTAAGATAACTGTGGGCATACCTAAGGCGAGGGAGGCAGATGGTTCTTATGAGGATATTTTTCCTTCCCAAGCGAGATTACGGAATCTGAACTATTCCGCGCCTATTATTTTGGATATGCAACTCGTGAAGAAATATGAAAGTGGCGAGATAGAAATAGTGCGGGATGAGGAGGAGGTAGCTATCGGCGAGCTTCCAATCATGCTTAAATCAAATAGGTGCAACCTATCCAAAGCGGTTATCCGGGAAAAAAGGAAAAAGGAAAAACTAGGCGAGGATCTTTCTGAGCCGGAATATGAAGACTGGTTGAAAAACGAAGCAGGAGAAGATCCTCTTGATCCTGGAGGATATTTCATCATAAATGGTTCAGAGCATGTAATAATCACGCTGGAAGATCTCGCACCAAACAGGATATTTGTGAATTTCGAAGAGAAATATGGGAGTAAAGGCGTTGTTTCTAAAGTTTTCTCGCTTAACCAGGGTTTTAGAGTTCCAATAAGGGTGGAAATAAGTAAAAAGGGAATACTTGAGGTTTCTTTCCCTGCTGTGGGGCGTAAAATACAGTTTATGACGCTTATACGTGCGTTAGGGCTAGAAAGTGATGAGGAGATAATAAAAGCCGTCTCTGATGACCCACAAATAGTAAAATATGTCCTAGAGAACATAGAAGAGTGCGATGTGGATACGCAGGAAGAAGCAATAGAGAAATTGGGCCGTAAAATTGCACCAACGCAAGCAAGGGAATATCGAGAAAGGAGAGTTAATTACATCCTGGATCGTTATTTCCTTCCACATCTTGATACCAAGATAGCAAAGGCCTATTTCATTGGGAGAATGGCAGAATCATGTTTTGAGCTTTATCTTGGTAAAAGGGGCGAGGGTGACAAAGACCATTACGCAAATAAAAGATTGAAACTCGCAGGTGACTTAGTGGAAGACCTTTTCCGTGTATCGTTTACAAAACTCACTCGTGATATGCGATATCAATTGGAGCGTGCAAATATGCGAAGTCGAGAACTAAAAATCGCTACTGCTATTCGTTCTGATGTGCTCACGGAACGGATAGTGCATGCACTAGCAACCGGGAACTGGGTAGGCGGCAGAGCGGGAGTTTCCCAGTTATTGGAACGGAGCAATTATATAGCCACCTTAAGCCATCTTAGAAGGATAATTTCGCCGTTATCGCGATCTCAACCTCATTTTGAAGCTCGTGACTTACATCCCACGCAATGGGGGAAAATTTGCCCTAGCGAGACACCGGAAGGTCCTAATTGCGGCTTGGTAAAGAATTTTTCGCAGATGGTTGAAATATCCGTGGGCGAAGACGAGAAGAGCTTTAAAGACATTTTATATGAACTTGGTGTTATTCCACCTGCTCGCTCTTTGGAAATAAGTGCTGAAAGTAGGACTCGTGTGTTCGTGAATGGTGATTTCATTGGCTTCTCTACGGAGCCAGAGATATTTGTGGATGCGGTGAGGAAGAAGAGGAGAAGCGATGAAATATCAACGCAGGTAAACATTGCCTATTACAGGGACCAGAGTGACATAATAATAAATTCTGATAGGGGGAGAGCAAGAAGACCCGTTATGGTGGTCGAGAATAGAACACCTCTGCTTACGGAATCACAGATCGAGAAACTGAGAAAAGGTGAGATGAACTTTGATGACTTAGTGAGTGTTGGTGTGATAGAATATTTAGATGCCGAGGAGGAAGAGAATGCGCTTATAGCATTAAATGAATCCGATTTGACAAAAGAAGGCGGAGATGAATATACGCATTTAGAACTGGATCCTTCATTGATCTTAGGCATTGTTGCCGGGTTGATTCCTTATCCCGACCACAATTCATCACCACGTAATACAATGGGTTGTGCCATGCTGAAGCAATCTTTGGGGCTTTCGACTGCGAATTATAAAACCCGTGCCGACACCAGAACACATCTTTTGCATTCCCCGCAAAAACCGCTAGTAACAACAAGAACTGCGGACCTTATTCAGCATGGCCGGAGGCCTGCAGGGCAGAACTTCGTCGTTGCGGTTTTAAGTTACGAAGGGTATAATATGGAAGATGCGTTGATTTTAAATCAAGCTGCCATAGATCGTGGGTTGGGTAGGAGTCATTTCTTCAGAACGTATGAAGGAGAGGAGCGGCGGTATCCTGGTGGTGAAGAAGACATATTTGAGATACCCGATGTAGAGATTGTAGGAGTCAGAAGTCATGAAGCGTATCAACAACTTGACGATACAGGCATAATAAATTCAGAAGTGGAAGTGTTGCCAAATGATGTGTTAATCGGGAAGACAAGTCCACCAAGGTTCTTGGAAGAGACTACGGAGCTTTTAAGTCCTTTAGAAAGGAGAGACACTTCTATTTGCACTCGTGCCAACGAACGTGGCAGGGTGGATTCTGTGGTGCTCATGGAATCAAGTAGCAATAGACGTCTGGTTAAAGTTGCTGTTCGGGATCAGAAGATTCCTGAGGTTGGTGATAAGTTCGCATCACGACATGGCCAGAAGGGCGTTATCGGATTGATTGCACATCCTGAAGACATGCCTTTTACTGAAGGGGGGATCATTCCTGATATGATTATAAATCCTCATGCTATACCATCAAGGATGACCGTAGGGCATGTGCTGGAGATGATAGGCGGAAAGGTGGGCGCTTTAGAGGGGCGATATATAGATGGCTCTGCTTTTTCCGGCGAGAAGGAAGTGGACTTAAGGAATGCACTTGTACGTGCTGGGTTCTCAGATACGGGTAGAGAAACGATGTGGGATGGACTAAAAGGCACTAAAATAGATGCTGATGTCTTTGTAGGTGTGGTATATTATCAGAAGTTATATCATCTGGTATCGGCAAAGATGCATGCACGTGCGAGAGGTCCAGTGCAAATATTGACACGACAACCGACGGAAGGTAAAGCAAGAGAAGGGGGACTCCGTTTCGGTGAGATGGAAAGAGATGTTCTTATTGGGTATGGGGCAGCAATAGCGCTGAAGGATCGGTTGTTGAACGAATCAGATCGAGTTGTTGAGTTGGTCTGTGGAAATTGTGGCATGATTGCCTGCCGAGATATGAAAACAGGATCTTCATATTGCCCAAGTTGTGGTGCCGATACGGACATATATCCGGTGGAGATGAGTTATGCATTTAAACTGCTTCTGGATGAGATGAAAGCACTGGGTATAGCACCAAGATTGGAATTAGAGGAGGCTGTCTGAAATGAGGCTAAAACGGATAAAAGGGATAAAATTTGGGCTACTATCACCAAAAGAGATAAGGAAGATGAGTGCATCGAAGATTATAACTCCGGATACATACGGTGAAGATGGTTTCCCGATAGAGCTGGGCCTGGTTAACCAGCGGATAGGGGTCATTGACCCGGGGTTAAGATGTAAGACTTGTGGTGGTCGAATGGGTGAATGTCCAGGGCATTTTGGGCATATCGAGCTTGCAGCTCCCATTATTCACGTCGGATATGCTAAAATGATATACCGGATACTCGCGGCAACATGCAGGCGCTGTGGCAAGGTTCTGCTGGGAGAAGAAGCTAGGGCGAAGTTTTTAGACGGTATAGAGCAACAGAAAGAGAAGCAAGCCGATGTGGGAGATGTAGTGAAGTTGGTATTTAAGGAAGCGGCGAAAAATGATGTATGCCCCTTTTGTGATGAAATCCAGAAGCGCATAAAATATGACAAACCCACAGGCTATATAGAAATAGACAAAGAAGATAAAGAACGTAGATTGATGCCTACCGATGTGAGAGAGCGACTTGAAAAAATACCTGACGACGATATCCCTCTTTTTGGTATGGATCCCAAAAATGCACGTCCTGAATGGATGATCATCACTGTGTTGCCAGTCCCACCTGTAACTGCTAGACCTTCAATTACGTTAGAAAGCGGACAGCGCAGCGAAGATGACCTTACCCATAAATTGGTAGATATAATAAGGATAAATCAAAGATTCATGGAAAATAGGGATGCTGGCGCACCGCAGTTGATAATAGAGGACCTATGGGAACTTCTTCAGTATCACGTAAGTACCTACTTCAATAACGAAATCCCTAGTATCCCTCCAGCGAGGCACAGGAGTGGTAGGCCTCTTAAGACGATGACACAGCGATTAAAAGGTAAGGAAGGTAGATTTAGAGGCTCTCTATCGGGTAAAAGGGTAAATTTCTCCGCTCGAACGGTTATATCTCCAGATCCCGAGATTGAAATAGACGAAGTTGGCGTGCCTAAAGACATAGCGAAGGAATTAACAATCAATGTTAACGTAATAGAAAGAAACCTTGAGGCGATACGAGAGACTTTGAAAAGGGGGAGTGAACATCCTGGTGCGAATTATGTGAGAAGATCGGATGATAAAAAGGTAAAAGTAACAGAAACAAATCACGAGCTTTTAGCAGAGGAGTTGGGTGTCGGATGGAAGGTAGAACGACATCTCCAGGATGGTGACATCGTGTTATTCAACAGACAGCCATCGCTGCACCGATTGAGCATAATGGCGCATTATGTGCGGGTAATGCCCGGTAGGACTTTCAGGTTGAATCCTACTGTTTGCCCACCCTACAATGCAGATTATGATGGTGACGAGATGAACATGCATGTGCTACAAACAGAGGAAGCGAGAGCGGAGGCAAAGATTCTTATGGCTGTGAAGCGAAACATAATGTCGCCCAGATTTGGCAGACCGATCATAGGCGGTATCCATGATTACATAACCGGTCTCTTTATACTCACGTGGGGTGAGAAGCGGTTTGAGAAAGAAAAAGCACAGGATATGTTGCATAAAATAAATATTCATGATTTGGGTGAGCCTGCGGGATCTTTTGAGTCTTCTTCCGGCATTCAAGTCCCTTATTGGACGGGGAAACAATTATTTGGTAGGATACTACCAAAGCAAATGGATCTACAATTTCGGGGCGTGGTATGCGAGAAGTGTATAGAGCGAGGCGAGAAATGCAAGAAAGAGAACTGCCCACGAGAGGCATATGTTGTGATAAAGGGTGGGGATTTAGTATGCGGTGTGATAGATGAAATGGCGATTGGATCGTTCAAAGGAAAAATAATTGAGCATATTTTTAGGCTATACGGTGAAGACGAAGCGAAAAAGTTTATAACTGACTCTGCCAGACTTGCTATTAATTGTATTAAACAATCAGGTTTCAGCTTTGGTATAAGTGATGAGGACATACCAAAGGAAGGGAAGGCGCAAATAAGAGAAGAGGCAGTGTATGCAGCGGAGCACAAAGTCGAGGAGTTGATAAGGGCGTATGATGCAGAAGAGCTGGAAGCTTTGCCCGGGCGGAGTTTGGAAGAGACTCTGGAACTATTGATCATGCAGGAACTTGGCCGTGCGAGAGATGATGCCGGTGATATAGCAGAGCGGTATCTAGGCATAGAAAACGCGGCGGTGCTCATGGCAAAATCGGGTGCAAGGGGCTCTATGCTCAATCTAACACAAATGGCGGCATGTGTGGGTCAACAATCTGTTAGGGGTGAAAGGATAAATAGAGGCTATCAAGGTAGAACGCTACCCCACTTTAAATCCGGTGACCGCCGTGCGGAGGCTCACGGCTTCGTTAGGGCTTCTTTTAAAGATGGCTTGACAGCAACCGAATACTTCCTACATGCAGTTGGAGGTAGAGAAGCATTGGTAGATACCGCAGTCCGGACATCTCAGAGTGGATATTTCCAGAGACGACTTATCAATGCTTTACAAGACCTCGAAGTGAAGAATGACGGGACTGTTAGAGAAACAAGAGGGACTGTAGTGCAATTTAAATATGGTGATGACGGCGTGGACCCTTCAAAAAGTGAGTGTGGTAAAGTGGTAGACATTGACGAAATAATAAGCGATATAGTAGAAGTGGATGTAGGGGCGTAGATAGCAATGGTGCTAAAGACGGCGGCGGAAGAACTGAAGAAATCCGGGGTGGACGAAGAGATAGTGGAGCTAATAAAAGAAGAGTTTATCTCAGTAGCACTAGCTACTGAGATCGAAGAGCAGTTGGAGATGCAGGTAGGACAACCTTATGCAGATGATATTATATTGATGTTTGGTCGAGAGGTAGAAAGTGAAGAATTAAACCTGGGTCGGATAGGGCGCGAAGTGAATAAAATCAACGTACCTGTTAAGATAAAGAATGAATTGCGGCAGAAATTAAGAGTGGTAAAGACAAAGCTGAGTAAAGAGAAACTGGATGCAATTTTGGCTGCGGTTGAGCAGAAATATGAAGAAGCACAGGTGGAGCCTAGGGAAGCGGTGGGGATAGTGGCTGCACAGTCCATCGGTGAGCCCGGGACGCAGATGACGATGCGTACTTTCCACTATGCCGGCGTGGGTGCCATATACATTACTCTCGGTCTGCCACGGATAATAGAAATAGTAGATGCGAGGAAGAAACTTTCTACACCAACGATGAAGGTGAAGCTGGTAGGCGAATTTGCATCAGAGCGGAATAAGGCAGAAAAGATAGCGATGGAAATAGAAGAGACACATATACGGGATATAGCTAAGGTAAAAGCTGATATTGATGATATGTCCGTGTGGATCATGTTAAATGCGACGGAATTGAAAAGAAGATATATAATGAGCGAGGAAGTAGAACAGACGATAAATGACATAGGTACGGCTCTGCTCGTGGATGTGGTAGGAGGTGGTAAGCTGAGAATACATGTGAAGGATAAGTCATATCACGATCTGCTGAGGCTTGAGGCTAAGGTGTCTAACACACTGGTGAAGGGAATAGAAGGGATAAAACGGGCTTTGGTGAGGCGTGATCCTAGCGGTGAGTATGTACTTTATACAGAGGGTTCCGCCTTGAAAAAGGTGCTTAAGGTTGATGGTGTCGATTCCAGAAGAACTACAACAAATAACATAAATGAGATATCCGATGTATTAGGCATAGAAGCTGCTCGTAATGCGATAATAGAGGAAATGGCAAGCACATTAGATGAACAAGGTTTGGATGTGGATCCGCGTCATATAACGTTAATTGCGGATACAATGACGATGGATGGCGAAGTGAAGCAGATAGGAAGGCATGGAATAGCGGGGGAGAAAGCATCGGTACTTTCAAGAGCTGCTTTCGAGGTCACTGTGGATAACCTATTGGAGGCGGCTATGCATGGGGAAACGGACGCGTTGAAAGGTGTCACGGAGAATGTGATTGTGGGCCAACCGATAAAATTAGGAACGGGTGCAATAGAATTAATGGCGAGGAAGTAAATAAAATGGCGAAAACAAAAAAAGGCTCGACTGAGCTCGCAGATGTGAATAGGGAATTACAAAAGGTTGTGAATGGTGGTGAACTGTTAATAGGGGCGAAGGAGACGGTAAAAGCACTCAAGAGGAAAGAAGCAAAACTTGTCATTTATGCTTCTAACTGTCCTGAAGAGCTGAGGGATAAATTTAAAGATGCTGATAGTGGAGAGGCAGAAGAAGTTATCTATTATAAATATCCTGCTAATAGTCTCGAACTTGGACTTGCGTGTGGGAAACCGTATTCTATTGCTTCTTTGTGTATTACAGATGCAGGCGAGTCAGAACTTTTACGACTCAGGACCTATAACGTTTCTCATGATGTGAAGATGGAAGGTATAAATGTGAACAGGTGATCTAACTGACCGTAAAATTGGACACTGAGGGGATAAGGTATATAGGGATATTTGAGAGTCTTACAGGCGCGGGAGTCAAAGATTGCGTGGTGAATAGCGAAGCAAATAAGGTAATACTAGTGGTGAAAAAAGGCGATATGGGTTTAGCTATTGGTAAAGGTGGCTCGAACATAACTAAGGTAAAGGACATGATAAGGAAGGATATAGAGGTTGTGGAACATTCCACAGATGCAAAGGAATTCATAGAGAATCTGTTTCGCCCTGCGGAAATAAAGAGTGTTGAGCTGCTGACAGATGATAACGGCAAAAGCTGTGCATACGTGGCGGTTCTCACAAAACAGAAGGGAATTGCAATAGGGAAAAATGGCGAGCGAATAAAAAAGGTAAAATTACTGGTGAAAAGAAATCTGGGTATAGATGACGTGGTAATAAAATAAAATAATATAAATTGAAAGAATCAATAAGAATTAAATTCTTTGTGGAGTAAAAAGATATGGGAAGAGGGATACATGCAGCGCGGAAGGTAAAAAAGAGGCGAGAGAAGTTCAGGTGGGCGAGTCCAGACTATGTACGGCGAGCGTTTAAGTCTTCTAAAAAGAGAGATCCTTTAGAAGGATCGCACATGTGCCGGGCTATCGTCCTGGAAAAAGTGGGAATAGAAGCGAAACAGCCGAACTCGGGGATACGGAAATGTGTTCGTGTACAGTTAATAAAAAATGGTAAGCAGGTGACTTCTTTTTGCCCCGGTGATGGTGCAATAAAGTTTATAGATGAGCATGATGAGGTATTGATAGAGGGGATAGGCGGTAGTAAAGGCAGATCATATGGCGACCTTGCAGGTGTAAGGTATAAAGTGATAGCGGTAAATGATATTTCATTACGCGAATTGGTAAAAGGCAGAAAGGAGAAGATTCTGAGGTGATTGTAATGCAAACAGAGCTGCATTTTGACAAGATATTTGACGAATGGCCTATTTCAGACGTGGCGGTAGTGGACATAGGCATAGAGAAGCATATCAATCTCCAGCCCGTGTCTGCCTTGCATACTGGTGGTAGACATGCGAAACAGACATACGAGTCGAAGGTCTGCGTGGTAGAACTACTTATTAACAAATTGATGCGAATGGAAAAGAACACGGGGCAGAAACAAAAAACGTACAAAATTGTTAAAAATGCCTTTGAGTTGATATACCAGGATACGGAAAAGAATCCCGCTCAGGTGTTCGTGGATGCGATCCAGAATGCGGGGCCGATGGAGGAAACAATCCGACTGAGATTTGGAGGGATATTAGTGCCCAAAGCGGTAGACGTGTCATCGCAAAGGCGAGTAGAGCATGCGCTGCGGTTCATCGTGCAAGGCGCGCAGAAATGCGCATTCAAGAGTAAGAGGAGTATGGCGCGGTGTCTTGCAGATGAGCTAATAGCTGCTTCGCGTAATGCTAAGTGCCACTCGATAGGTAAGAAGGAGGAGAAAGAGCGGGTAGCAAGAGCGGCGAGGTAAAAGATATCCTTT
>JAUWVD010000010.1 GCA_030617585.1 Candidatus Methanophagales archaeon | reverse complement strand
CCCGTTTTCACCGTATCTGTGTGTCTCTTCACCCTTCAGCTCTTCTGGCAAGCCGATAATAGAAATGGCACCGAAGGGGCATTTTTTTATGCATATGCCACAACCCTCACACAACTCCTCTGATATTATCGGCTTGCTATCGTCTCCCAGGACTACCGTTTCCACGCCTGTACGCACCATCGGGCAGTATTTTATGCATTCATACTCGCATTTCCGCGGTTGACACTTATCCTTCTTCAATATCGCTATCCGCATTTTTCGGCTTGCCTCTGTTTATTAATTTTTTATCGCTCTTCAGGTTTCAATTTTGGAGTAAAAAGATTTATGTGAAAAAACCGCATATTTGATAACTATCAAAAATATATTATAGAAGGGATTAAGATGAAGAGAGAATTCACTATAGTTATCGAGCAGGATGAAGATGGTATTTATGTTGCATCTGTACCAGAACTGGAAGGCTGCCATACACAAGCCAAGACTTTAGATGAGTTGAGAGAACGGGTAAATGAAGCGATACAGCTCTATTTAGAGGTGGAATCCGGAATCGTAGAAGCAGTACCTTTAGAATTTGTAGGTTACGCAAATTAGACAAAAAGGGAGTCATTTATTCATGCGCCATCCCGATGGGAGAACTACTCTAATCACCGTTCATCCCGGTGAAGATATAGGGAAGGGATTGATCAGGAAGATAATAAGCGATGCTAAACTAACAAGGGACGAATGGTTTGAATTAATTGAAAGCCTTTAAAAGGTCATTTGGTCTACTTTGACGCTAAAACAGCAAGCATCTTCCTATGCATTTCTGGCTCTAGAGCAGCAACGAGGTCGATATTGTGCATTTGCCCTAGTTCGCTTCTCAGCTCTTCACCACCCATATCTGTAACTATCCCGCCTGCTTCTTTCAGGATTAGTGCGGCACCTGCAATGTCATAACCGCTAATTAAGCCACGAACGTCCATTACTGCATCTATAACGCCCTCTGCAACCAGGCATATCTCGATTGCAATACTGCCGAGCACACGAAAAATCACCTTTTTTGCACTCTTTTGGAATTGTATCAGTGATTCCGGTATGGATTCTGCACCGTAGGTATAGATGGAGAAAATTGGCTTGGTCTTACCTTTAAAGTTGCGTGGAAGCTTCTTACCGTCTACAAATGCGTTACCTCCTTTCTCTGCGTAATATGTCTTCCCGTAAATGGTTGCAACAACGCTCGCTTCTATGTTATCAAAAGTAACGTGATCTACATTCGGTGAATAGGCAATAGAGGAGCAGAAGAAAGGGATACCAAGAATTGCGTTTGTGGATCCGTCAATAGGATCGAAGATAAGTGTGAATTCCGGATTGCCGCCTTTTGGGTATATATGGTCGCCCAATTCCTCTGATATTATCCGTGCACAGTAGTTGCGACTCGCCAATTCACGCTCTAATTCCCGTTCTGCAAACATGTCTATCTTCCTCGTTACGTCCTGCGCTCTTCTTACTATTATCTCGCCATAGTCTGAGGTCTCAGCAATGTAAGACCTTATAGAATCTCTTAGTTCTGTCGCGATCTCTAACAGTTCTTCTATTTCCATTTTATTCTAGATTACAGAAAACCATCATCAACGACTACTGGTTTTTAATCCTCCGTTCCTTCTCTGCAATCCCTGCTGCTTTCTTCTCTTTCATCAACCGGTGTATCAAATCTGCACCTGACTTATCTATCGGCTTCGCTTCTATAAATCCGCGCTCCAAAGCGTATTCAAATACCTCCTTACCGAAATCCGTGCGGACTATTACTGTTGACGTGCCCGCAGGTGAACCGGCATTTCCGACACTTATATCAGAAAACAGCCCGCTGAAATCTTTGCATATCTTGCACCCTTCTCGCTTATAACCCTCTATCTCGTTAATAGCCACATTCAATAGCTCCTTCTCGCCGGAATAGACATGGAACATATTATCCTGGATGTCCAATTTTGTTATCTCATTTATCGCTATACCATGCTTGCGTTCAAGAAATTCATTCATTAGCTTCTCATATGAATAAACACCCTGGCAAAACAGCCCTATTCTTAACCGCAGAGTAGACGAGAAGTTATGCGCATTGTGGCTAGCCCGACCTACAACAAGCATCTTCTCATAACCTGCCATCTGGCACGGCGTCCCTACCATCGCGACAGACCACAGCCCGTAGTTCATAATAGCAACGGGTATACCAGTCAGAGTTGCTGCAGGCGTGTATTTGCTGCCTGCACCCTTTATCAAGCCCGCTTTATCCATTGCTACTTGCACCTCCGGCTTCCAGTCACCGCCATCTACAACTGTTATACAGCCCTCTGCCACTGCATCGGCAAGTGCATAAGCAAGTAGCGTAGTAACAACACCGCCATCTTGACACGCATTTTTTAGCTCTTCATCTTTACTAACAACCTCGTAAATCTCTTCAAGCCCTTCCCTTAATTCCGGTTCCTCTACCCTTGGACATTGATAATAACAATATCCGCAATCAGGCGGGCATATGTGGCTTTCTCTCATCTCTGGTCTTTCTTTTGTCAGATCTATACTAAGATAGCCGTAATCGAGCAAACTGCAAGTAGCGACACAGCCGCCACAAAGTGTACATTTACCCGTCTCTATCACTTCTCTATTCAAATCGCCGAACCCTTTCTTCTCTTCCATTTTTCTACTCCTATTTTTGTTTCTTGTTACTATAAACTATGCATTAGCATAGCAAATAAAAATTTCGGCATCCCCATATAATTAATCAAAACCACGAAAATAATAATTTGCCAGAACGGCATCTAACATTTTCCAATGATTTTTATCAAAATTGGTAAACTATTTACTGGGAGTTCCTTACCCTGCGGAAGAACCGGATAAGGGGAATAACAACCTTAAATAAGGGTAGGCGGAGCTCTGTTTCTATATCCGCATCCATCCGCTCCTTGTCAAACGAGGGTTCAATTTCAAGTTCTGATTCCGGCAGGACTGCTTTCGCTATGCCACTGCCCGCGTATAGAAAACCAACTAGCATACCCGTATGGGCCGGGTCTGATAGCCCCAGCTTCACCTTACCCCTCAATCGCTTTACAGATGTGTTTTTAGTGAGCGCCGCCACCAATTCCTTTCCTGCATCATAGAGCTCATTTGCGTGCCATACAAGCTTCTTCCAATCGGTGGGCTTCTTCTTCTTCTTCCTCTTATCCTCGTCCTCCTCCTTCTTCTTAAGGTCCTTCGTCAGAATAGTAACGCCCATGACACGTAATTGAAATTCCCGCTTCGCCGTGCTAACGTCCAGGCGACCAGAAGAAACACCTTTTAAGAGCCTAAATGACACACATAGTTGTGCCACTGGCCCTTCCTTAAATGGCCTAAGCGAAATGTCAGCCGGTATTAGAAGTGCAGCAGCTAGTAGCGCTATTAGGATTACTAAAACAATTGCGAGGATCAGTATCAGGTCCATCATATATATCTTATTTTAAAAAAGTAGCGGGAGTGTTGCTCTAACACCCCATATAGACATCCAACAAGCATTATTTCTTTGCTTCTGCTTTTTTGCCCTCTTTCTCCTCTTTCGTCTCTTTGATTTTCTCCATCACCATCGGCATGGCTTCTCCGACTATCCGCTCCATTGCACCGGACGATTTTAGCGAGATTACATTTAGCCCTTCGGGTCCTGGTATACCCTTGAACACCGTAACGAGCGCTACCGGCGTTATTCCGCCGCCGCCTCCGAAACCATATCCCTGTCCCTCTTTTTCTTTACCCTTGCCGCCGCCACCACCAGCGCCAAAGCCAACACCAAAGATGGGGATCAGGGTCTTATCTTCTATCTCTATTGGATTGCCGATTGCTGTTTCAACTTTAATTGTCTTCCGAAGCTCCTCCCACACATTTTTTATGATTCCTGATGTCTCCTCACTCATTTTTTATCACAATATATATTGTTATTCGCCATATTTAAGATTTTCGGTCGCTTAAGAATCCCGTACAATCACATGAATTCACGCTCAGAAGACTTATCTATTTATACCTGCAAACCGATTACGGATCAGAACGAAGTGAGATAACAACGATTAATGCGTTTTGAGAATCCGTTCCGATTGACATATATAAAGACTTGATGCCCTATCTCGAGAAAGTAAAACGCGGTAAATTCCAAGCTCTTCTACCCAAGCCGCCAATTGAATGGGCAATGAAGAGGAGAACAATCGGGCAGTCAAAACTCGTACTAATGACGAATACCGATTTTGAGCAACGAGTAGCATGTGGTGCTAGAGGGTTGCGGAACTTCGTATACCGCACAAAGCGATGAAATTTTAAATGGCTAGGACCTGGACCTGAATTCCCCCTCGGTTTTGGGTTCATATGATTTTCAGGTAGAAAAAATGTGATACTTTTATATATAATCCCGACCAAAATTATAATAAAGATATATGAACACGAAAAATTTATTAATCGCCTTAAGAAGTGGGGGTAATTAGTAAATAGGAAATGGGAGGTTTTAAGAGCTATGCAAAATGATTTTGAAGTAAGAGAGCTGGACGGGCACGCCCGAAAAAATGAGATTGCGATCATAAAAAAAAATCGCTAATACACTTTTTGTTGTGATTATATTAGCAAGCGTTCTTATTGGGATAATAACGGTTATTCCAGAAGAAGTGAGAGCTCAAACTAAGGAGTCGCTTCCCAGCAGCGACACCCTCATAGAATCTACTAAGGATTATAGTGCTGAGGAAATTATTAAGACGCCTCAAATAAATCCAGAATATTTAAAAGAACTGACACTTGCATACCCAAGTTCTCCACAGAACCTCAAATCAAGCCCAGGAGATGGATATGTAGTTCTGAGTTGGGCTGCGCCATACAGCGATGGCAGTTCAGCCATAACAGACTACAGGATCTACCGAGGCACAAGTTATGGTAAGGAGGTTCTTCTTGATTCTGTAACTGCGCCCAGAACTTTGTATAAAGACACAGCGGTTAAAAACGGGCAGACCTATTACTACAAGGTCAGTGCAGTAAACAAAGAAGAAGAAGAAGGAACTTCCGCCTCGACAAAAGCAACACCAACATCTATCGTAACAGCGCCCTCCGCACCTCGAAACATCATAGCAAATGCTGGTGATCGCGTTGTAAACCTGAACTGGCATGCACCCGTTGATAATGGAGGTTCCGCCATAACTGAATACCACATATACAGAGGCACAAGTTCTGATGCTGAGAGTTACCTTTGTACTGTGAGTGCACCTACAACCTCATATACGGATAAGAGAGTTACTAACGATCTGATATATTACTACAAAGTCAGCGCTGAAAATTCAGTAGGAGAAGGAGAAAAGTCTAATGAGGTAGATGCAAGCCCAAAATCATCTTTAACTGAAACAACAGCACCTCTTGTAACAACGCCCTCCGCACCTTTGAACTTCAAAGCATCTGCTGGCGATGGCAATGTAAACCTAGAGTGGGCAGAACCAAGTGATGAAGGTGGTTCTCCAATAACAAATTACAATATCTATCGTGGTACAACACCAGGAGGAGAGACACGGCTGAAGACAGTTAGCAACGTGCTAAGCTATACTGACGACATTGTAATCAACAATCAGACATACTACTACAAAGTCAGCGCTGAAAACTCAGTCGGTGAAGGGGCAAAGTCTAACGAGGTAGACGCAAGGCCAAAATCATCTTTAACGCAAACAACAGCACCTCTTGTAACAATACCCTCCGCACCTTTGAACTTCAAAGCATCTGCTGGCGATGGCAATGTAAACCTAGAGTGGACAGAACCAAGTGATGATGGTGGTTCTCTAATAACAAATTACAATATCTATCGTGGTACAACTTCTGGAGGAGAGACACGGCTGAAGACAGTTAGCAACGTGCTAAGCTATACTGACGACGATGTAATCAACAATCAGACATATTACTACCAGGTCAGCGCTGAAAACTCAGCAGGAGAAGGAGAAATGTCTGACGAGAAATTTGCAACACTAATACCTGGTATAACAGTGCCCTCAGCACCTCAAGACCTCGAAGCAACCCCAAACGATGGCTATGTAAGCTTGGAGTGGTTTCCACCAAGAGATGACGGCGGTTCTACAATATCAAATTACAACCTCTATGGTGGTACGGCACAGAGAGGAGAAATATTTTTGAGGCCTGTTGGTAACGTGCTAACCTATACCGACGACGATGTAATCAACGACCAGAGATATTACTACCAGGTCAGCGCTGAAAACTCAGTCGGTGAAGGAGAAAGGTCTAACGAGGTAAGTGTAGAGCCAAAGGGAGATACACTAGATATGGGTGTGTGGATAACCATTATAGTAGCTCTAATTGGTGCATTAGGGGTAATCGCTGCGGCGTTGATCAATTACCTTTCCTCTAAAAAGACGAAATAGCTATAAAGGTTGAGCACTTCAGTAATGAAAAATCTTCCTCACATTATAAGCGAGTCTTTTTAGAACTGTCCGTTCACCGTTGCCTCGCACGATAACATCAATTTAAATTATACCAATTACTTGGGCGGTTAGCCCTTCGAAAGGACTTTTTTCAAGAAGTCATCATTTTAGTTGTTCAAACCCCCCCCATACAAGGAAGAACTTAACTCAATACTTGCAGCACCAATATCCAAACCCTTCCACTTGACTTTGAATCCTAGTTCGGCCAGAACTTCATCGTGATTTGGTAAGCCGAAGCCATCAATAGTCCTCTTTGCATCCACATACGAATGTGTAGAGATCAGTTTATCCTTTACCTCTCTCAAAAACTCCTTTTTTACCACTACCTCTTTAAACACGACATAGTCAGGGACATTCAAACACGCTCTTACTGTCTCTTTATAGACCTCATATCGCATAGCAATATCCGTAATAGCGATTATATCACCCTCAAGTTCTATCTGCACACCTTTCAAACTTTCTACCTGTCTTTTTATCTCGTTCTCTTCGATCGTCGCTAAATATTTGACTACCTCGCCAACAGGAACTTTCCGGGTGTACAGAATCACGGGGTGATTGAGCTCCAACACGAAATTAGCAGTATTGAAACACGCAAGATTCTTATCTATTGCCACCAGGATATGAAACGGGAGAGCCCTGAGTTTCGACAATTTCCGCCTGATGTAATCCTCGGTCCAGAACCCCATGATTTCGAAATATGTCTCTATATTTAGCGCTTTATGCTTGAATATGAAATCCGGTATAAATACACCTTTACTCGTGAAAACCGCGTCCGGCTCTCTTATCACTTCCCAGCCCTTCGATGCCGGTGAGGCTAAGAACGCATTATAAAACCGTTCCTCAACACTACTATCGAACGTAGTTTTTGCCTCGTTCTCTTTTGCCATTAACAAATTCTTACTCGCGCTATCCAGTATAAACCGATAAATACGCGGTATGTCTCGTCTGATGACAATCTCGGCTTCTATCGCCCAATCATCGCTATTAACTATCGCAGGCAGCAATTTCGCCAGTGACGTACCATACCGCTCACTTAACTTCAGTAATGCAGACGCACCTTCTATCCTTACTCTATTCCCGTCTTCCTGGATATACATCAAGCCGAGATACTTAATTCTACGGAAAATATCTTTATAATTGCCTCTAAATGCGATGGTCATGCCTGTGGCTTTAAACAATAGCGTTTGTGCAAGAGAGAGGTTATAGAGCTTAAGCAGCTCTTCCGGATTTAACGGCAAAAAGTCAGACAATACCAGCTTGGATTCATGGTCTGCCCATAGCGATTGCTCTAAATCGGTAACCGAAATGTTCTGCTCACGTGCTACAGCTTCGAGCACCTCAGCCCGCTCTTTACTATTAGTTACTTTCCTGCTGTTTGCCGCTTCAAAGACCGCTTTACGTGCCAACACGGGTTCAATGATGAACTGCGATTTGAAGCTACATCGCCGTTCTAAGAGCGTTCTCAATCCCCTTATTCGTTTGAAATCCAAGCCCTGCTCCAATTCCGCCACTATATCGTCTATTTCGCTCTTCCTTTTACCGCTAAAATCGTGATAAACTTCTATAAGCCCCCTGGCTAATTCCAGATGCTCTGCATCTATCGGCACAAAATCGGGATATATCCGGTCCTTTTTTAGTCGCGTAAGGAGCAAATCTCCGGGTAACATTTTCTCTTAAGCCTCTTAATAGCTTTTACAGGTATATGAAGTATAACTTCTACCCATAAATTTAATTTAGGACGCAGATGTACACGGATTTACGCAGAAAACTATTTCCTTAAATTATCAAATTTATAAACTCAATAGAAGATTCTAATAATCTCCTCCGTCAGCTAAACCATCAAAATATTTTAAATCCTGATTATCCGCGTTCATCTGCGTCCGATTATCAAAAATTATTCTTTCTTGTTATTCATCTTTCATATATTCCCGCAACAAGACCGTTGCATAGGTGCCTTTAGGCAGGAAGAAATTCAATTTCACTTTTAACTGTCCTGGATTGAGCTCATCGTCACTGATTTCTGGTTTTAACTCCACCGGTAGCAGCACCGGCCTACTTGTCCCCTTAGAACTTAGTTCTGGCATCTTCTCGATGTGAAAATTATCCAGTTCTATCGCTTCCTCTTCCAGAACCTTTCGCTCTATCGCTCCTACCACGCCGTCTGCAAATTCAGTTTCATAGCCAAAGATGGGGACGGTGACAAAAGCCCGACCTCGCTTTAATAACCTGTTCATACCTTCCATTTTATTCGCGGTGACTTTTTCCACCTTATCCGGGTCTGGAAATCCAAATTCATTGTGAAAGCATACCACATCGCCTGCTATCGCCACATTAAACGGTAAATTCCGCTTCATACGTTGACTCAAAATAATATTGAAGAGATAAGACTGATAAGCATGAACAAACAGTTTTTGCAAGTTCTTTGGAAGACTATGAAAAGCAGAAAGGGAATCCCCGTCGTTTTTTATCAGCGCATTCAACATCGCCCTCTCGTACCGTAAAGGCATTATTTTCAAGCTCTCTTTTAGTTTGCCGCTTTTACATAACATCCTTGCTTGTTTCGCCGCTTCACTTTCGCCCGGGAAGATGTCGGAGATGTAAGACATCACAGCCGCATTTATATCACCATTTATCAGGTGTTTACCCACGACATGCGTTATCGGGCGGGTGATGCCAAAGCGCTGAACACCGAAGAAATTGGCTATTCCGCCATTAGTTCCTATTTCGTTTGTTATCACATCAATTTTATCTTTCACCGACTCGTATCTACCTTCTACGCCACGAATAACAATTTCAAACTCGTTCCCATAGAGGTCACCTAAGGAAACCGCCTTATTCGACCTACCTATTACATCTAACGATACATCGGCGATGTTTACTCGCGCCAGCTCGTTTTCTTCTGTGCTCCAGATGCTTATCTTCTGTTTCGTCACTGCGAATTTGTCTTTTGTACCTGCGAACCCAATTCGGTTCCTGCTAACTCGCAGCCGATGCGCGATCTCTCTTATCACGCCATGAGTGTCCCAGTTCTCCTTCGTCAATTCGGCAATCAGGTATTTCCCTTCTTCTTGCTCTTCTCTATTCGTAATTTCACGAACATTAAAGTCCGCCGGTATTGTTTTTATCGTTCCGCCTATTCCTTCCGAATTCGTACTGTAAAACCATATACCTATTCGTTTTTCAAACTCGGGACTTGCTTTTAGTATCATGCATCAATTTCCTTCTTCATTTCCTCCTCCAGGTTAAACCCGTCAAAGATCGAAAGCCGCTCCAGATACCACGAACAAGGTGCTTTCTTCTCTTCTAACCCTGATTCCACAAGGTTTAGTCTTATTACCGTCAATGCCCCCTCCCTATTCACCAGGATATTAAAACTTTCATACCGTTTAGAGGCGATAAAATGCAAGAAATAATACTTGTAGTTATGTAGTTCCCAAGCCCTGACTTCCATACCCAATTGAGCGAACTCCGCAGGATGCATCAAACGGAGTTCTTCGGGATATACTACGGGCTCATACTTTATCCCCGCCTTTGTAGAACCGCCAGTGTCCCTTGCCTCCACATGATATTCCTTTGTGATGCCTTCGTGCATGATGACCGCGGAATAAAAGGGCTTATCATCTGCCGACCCGCGGAAATCAGATACCACATCAAAAGGGATGGTTTCTCTTGATATGAGTCCACTTTGGCTAAAAAGCATATGAAGCGTATCCGGGCTTTCACTAACGTCTATATCTAGTTCCACATTTATTGTATATGCCGGATGATGAGAAGAGCCGTAGTTTTCCAGCTCTTTTATTCTTATCCCCTTTCGCTTTATCGCTACCATTTTACATCAAAGCAGAACAACATTTGTTTTACCTACCTTTATAACCACACGAGTGCACAGATTATCTCAAGATACAAGTCAAACTTGCATCCTGTATCATGCATCCCTGAATCATTCCCTTGCCGTATAGGTCCTGCTAAATCGGAACGGCGAGAACTCTACCCCGCCACCATCATAGAACTTCGTGAACCACTCGTAGAAATGCAGCCTGATTGTGTGGATGCCTGCCATTATCGCCTCGAGCACGATCACTACCGCATTCCCGGCTACGAATATAATAATACCTATCACCGGCCCTATTATTGCGATACTACCCCAACACATGAACGCCAAAAGAATGAACACTTCCATTAACGCCGCATGACATAATGCTAACGCGAGAATACGGCCGTAAGAGACGATATTCGCAAGAAATCTGAAGAGATTCTCCAGCACTGCATCTATTAAACCATCTATGAGTATGATGATATAGTCCATGCCTGACAGCTTCTCCCCCTTTTCCACTTTACCGTGCTTTTCATGTCGCAACTCTGAAACAACCTTGAAAGCGAAGAGTATAAGTACAGGGAGTGCTACTAAAAAAGTCAAACCGGCCATTGGTTCAATATGAGAAATAACAGTAGCGACGAAAACCGCAATACCTATGTCTATCCCTACAAGAGAAGAACTGAGTAACAAAAGTAAGAAATAGAGAGTCCCAAACAAGCACCAAATCTTTACCGCCTCCCATAAAACACCGAACATGTCTCTGCTAGAGACTTTGTTTATAGCACTGAGCAGTAATCCAAGCCCCATGTGTAGCGTCCCTATTAGCATCGTTAGGACAAACATAACTGTCACATTCGGGATCGGCTCGAACCACAAAGGCTCAAAAACAAACATCTCGGGAATGCTCATACCCACAGAATCATGAACCAAATGGCCTGCATACTCACTTAAGCCGAAGAATTCGCCGAATAAAAAGCCGATGATCAACGAACTAAAACCACATAACACTACTATTACGCCCACACCCCTAATCTCCTTTCCCAAGCCCTTAAAAGCAAACATCAATGCCAAACCAATCGCAAGCAAAAACATTCCATGTCCTATGTCCGGGAACATAAGACCAAAAAGGATAGGGAACATTATAGCAGTAATCAACGTTGGGTCTATGTCATTGTATAAAGGATGACCATACATACCCACTATCGATTCAAAGGGCTTCACGATTTTCGGATTCTTCAGTAAAGACGGCACCCGTACGTCATCCCTCTTCGGCTCCTTCACATCGATAACGCAAAATCCCGATGTCTCATCATTTATACCGTCTATTACACGGTCAACATCTTCTTTCGGTGTCCATCCTTCTATAACACGCGTACGTGCACTTTTACCGAAAAGAACCTTTGCCTTCTCCCGGTTCTCCTCTATTTGCACGAGTTCATGCATCACTAGCAAATCATTAGACTTTTCATCTCTTATTACCGCTAATTCACGCTCATTATCCTTTATACCGCTCTCCAATTCTGCAACCTTTGCTTTTAATGCCGCTATTGCTTCTTTTGTTCTCTTGGGTATATCGTCCAGCGGAGGTCGTTGCCATATTTCAAAGTCCGCGGCCCTCAGCACTTTCGCTACTGCATCCTTATCACTTTTCAAGGCCACAATGATAGCAAAAGATACTTCATCGGTTATGGCCTTAGAAGCAATAAAGTTATTTTCACCGGTTTCCGCTTCGAGATTTGATCTCAACGCTTCCAAATTCACGCTCGGTAAATTGCCCGTGTGCACACTAACAAATTCCTTTTCGCCTATGAAATCCAAATCAATCTCAAAATCGTCTAATAACGCTAATACACGTAATATATCCTTTGTATTTGATAATTTCTCTTTTGAACTCTCATTACTCGCTATTAACTTATTTACTGTCGCCTCTAAGCTATCTAACTCCCGCTCCATCTCAGCCAAATTTGGCCCCTCTACTTTTATCCGGTCTATCTGCTCTTCTTCCGGCGCTTTAAATAGCGTCTCCTTTAGGCTCTTCTTCTCTACTTCCGCAGGCTGTAAAATCGAGATTATGCTATCTAGCCTTGCCAATAGTTCAGAGCTTTTTATCAGCTTCGTATCCGCCTTTGAGGGTTCTATTAGCCCTTCCCATGCATCTAAGAACTCCTTTACATCTGTAAGATGCACATTACCCAGTGCTTCTAGTCTCTTGATTACTCGATCTACATCCTCATCTAACGTGACAATCCGCAGCTCCCGCATCTCCACTGGTCTAAGCATCGTAGTTCTATTATATATACTCCGTTAAAGTTTATAACATAACAAGCCCCATTGTCTCTTCTGCCGATAGATCATTCTCTTTACATACAGAGATAGTACAAAGGTTTTTTATTTCTAGTTCCTTGAGGTAAAGGAAACCTATTATCGTACCAATATTGATAGGAGCGCCACGTAGTGTATTCTTTATAGTGTAGAAAAATAGATTTCTTAGTGCTCGTTCAAAAGGGATAAGTGATTGTTCTTCTTCATACTCGGGAATAGCACCCATTAACACTTCTTTATATGCAGAAGGAGGCAACAATTGGACAACTGTGCTTGCATCTCCCGCGGACATCGAAGCCTTTACATTATCCGCATTGAAATCAAATGAATATGTATATGGTAAGAAGTATTTCGTCATCTCCGCCTCCTTTATTCCCGCTGCCTTGCATCTTAACAAAGTCGTGATGTTTATGATGTCAAACTCAGTGCCAATTATCTTTCTTACTATCGCCCTATCCTTGGCACCTAACCCTGTCATCCGCGCCCATATAGCACCACAGAGTTCTTGGTAGAGAGTGCTTTCAAGAATTAATGCCTTTTTACTCGCTTCATATTCCGGAAGCACCGCCTCTAACACACGCTTGTACGGGTCTTCTAATCGCATTATCAGATTCTTCATCGAATCCGCATCCAACAATCCGCTCATCTTTCGTCCAAAGAAGTCTTCAACCGGGAAGAAGAGTGGCTTTTCGGTTAATAGACCTGTAGCTTTCGCTATGATAACGGCTTTCAGATTGTTCACTTCAAATCTTCTGAATAGTTCTCCGAAGAAAGCGTTTACTTTGCCGCGTGTTGATCGCAGCACCATTAAATATTGGTCTATTAGCTCGCCTTTAAGCGCTAGCTCTGTATTTCGCAGGTCTGCCGAAGGCGCTTTTGTTAACTTCTCCTTATACGTGGTATCCATCAGCGAAGATATAAAATCATCCTTAGTCCCCACCGCCATAAGGTCTTTTAATTGCCCCTCACTCAAAATATCGCTCATTCGCGACATTACCCGTGCATACGAATATGCATATCCTGATACGCTCATCCTCTCACTATCTATATTAGAGTATGTATAATAATAAAGCTATTTTGTTTTTGCGATTGCAATCAAATTTAAAAAACGGGTTTTGATTTTAGTCTTATAGGGATGCCTATGAGAATAATCAAACAGCTTTACGATACTTTTATATGCTTTAAGCTACATATAAACATTATGGCATTCATAAGAAGACTCCGCAACCAAAATTGGCTATTTCCCCCGACTATAGCTGACTTAAT
>JAUWVD010000150.1 GCA_030617585.1 Candidatus Methanophagales archaeon | reverse complement strand
CCTCGTTCACGTGCCGGAAGTGCATCCGCGCCAACAAGCTGGACTATCTCTTGCAGCTCCGCCTCCTTCTGCAATATTGACATCATCTCGTCCCTCTGTTCCGTGAAGTCAGGAGTAGCAGGTTTGTTAAACCATTCAGTGAGGTGACCTAAGTAAAGCGAATAGCTACGGAGCCAGCTTATAGCCGGGAAATGCCTTCTATCTGCTAAAGTGGAATCGAGAGCCCAGAAAACACCGGCTACTCGCAATGTATTCTGAGTTACGGGTTCCGAGAAATCGCCACCCGGGGGTGATACAGCCCCCACTACAGAGACAGAGCCTATTCTTTCTTCCGAATCTGAGCATAACGCTTTTACTCTACCTGCACGTTCATAGAAATCGGATAATCTCGTGGCTAAATACGCCGGATAACCTTCCTCGCCCGGCATCTCCTCCAACCGGCCTGAAATCTCTCGCAGTGCTTCCGCCCATCTTGATGTTGAATCCGCCTGTATCGCCGTGTCATAACCCATATCACGGTAATACTCAGCGAGTGTGATACCGGTATAAATAGACGCTTCTCGTGCTGCAACCGGCATATTAGATGTGTTTGCAATAAGCGTAGATCGCTCCATCAAATTCTCACCGCTGTAAGGGTCAATAAGTTTAGGGAAATCCTCCAAAACCTCGGTCATCTCGTTCCCTCGCTCGCCACAACCGATATACACAATAACCTGTGCATCTGCCCATCTCGCCACCTGGTGCTGCATTACTGTCTTTCCAGTCCCGAACCCACCGGGGATAGTAGCAGTTCCGCCTTTCGCAAGCGGGAAGAAGGTGTCATTAATGCGCTGCCCCGTAAGCAAAGGCACTTCGAGGTCTAATTTATCTTTATATGGTCTTCCCTTTCTCACTGGCCATTTCTGCATCATCGTCAATTCCTGATCTTCACCATCTGTTTGTAGCCTTGCTATACAGTCGTCAACAGAGAATTTACCCGCTTTTAGCTCTAAGATTTTACCGCTTAGCCCGGGCGGGACAAGGATTTTATGCGTTATTACTTTCGTTTCTTGAACAGTGCCTAAAAAATCTCCACCCACTACCTGTTTGCCTTCCTCTGCGGTAGGTGTGAACTCCCATTTCGTTGTCCGGTCCAGAGCATCCACATAGACACCCCGTTTTATGTAATCCCCCACTTTCTTGCCTATCGCTTCTAAAGGTCTCTGTACGCCATCATAAAAATTCTTTAAAATCCCGGGTCCCAATTCGACAGTTAAGGGCGCTTTTGTCCTTATCACTGGTTCACCCGGCTTCAAACCCGTTGTATCTTCATATACCTGAACATATGCTAGGGCTCCAGCCAGTCTTATCGTTTCGCCCATCAATCCCTCGTCCCCTATCTTTACCACTTCATACATCTCGCATCCGCGCATATTATCCGCAACAACCAACGGACCTGCGATTTTTGTTATTGTGCCTTCTTCCTCCATCTTTTCTCCTCCGCTACATCAAATATCTTAATTATCTTATCCCCACATTAAACTAATGTTCAGTTTAGATTAGGTGCAAAAGTACCAAAATATAATTTAAGAGATGTAAAATCAAATTATTTGTATTGAGCAACACAGTTTCATACACTAAAGTATTTATATATACAATACAATCCATATATGATGTACAATGTTCGTCATTCAGACATGTGAGGAGATCCCGTTTGTAAACCCTTGTTTGTTATATGATATTTTGAAGAAGGATGCGGTAAGCGATGATGGTGAGGCATACTTACTGGAGTCACGAGAAGGCGATGATAAGATGGCGCGGTATTCAATTATAGGTTTCGATCCCGCGTTTAAATTCGCCGTGAAGGACGGCATTTTGAACACAAAGTCGTACGATGCTGTAATTGGGGAAGCGATGGATAATCTAGTGGGAGAGTATATAAATCCACTAAGCTTGATAAAAACGTACCTTAACGAGTTAAAGATAGAGCACATGCAAAAAAGGGAGCGTTTTATCGGTGGTTTTGTCGGTTACTTCTCGTACGATTTCATCCGGTATTTTATGGATTTGGATGAAAGTACATTGGACACATTGGGGCAACCGGATTGTGAATTCCTGCTCACGAACAAGAATGTTATTGTAGACCATAGAGCGGAAAAAGCGTTCCTTATATCTAACGAATTTTGCGATACTCCAAACAAAGACCTGGATTCCGATGTGAATTGTGTGAACGTGGCGGAATTACTGAAAGAGGCAGAAGTACCCGATAATTCTGCTCCGATTTCGATAGTCGGCGATTTCCGGTCAAACATGGAAAAAGCGGATTATGAACGAAGTGTGAGAGTTGCGAAGGAATACATTCGTGCTGGTGACATATTTCAGGTGGTGCTTTCACAGCGACTGGAAGCCGATTTTGCACCTGAAGGGCATTTCCAGTTTTACAAAATATTAAGCGAAGTGAATCCATCACCATACATGTATCTACTTGATTTCGGTGAACGGAAGATAGTGGGGGCAAGTCCTGAGATGCTGGTTCGGGTCGCCGGATTGCCCCAAGCAGGCAAAGGAAGTAGGAAAGTGGAGAGTTGCCCTATAGCAGGTACAAGACGGCGTGGCATTAACGAAGAAGAAGATAAGCGTTTGGAGGTGGAGATGCTTAACGATGAAAAGGAGCGTGCAGAGCATTTGATGCTTGTTGATTTATCAAGAAACGACATCGGAAAAGTGTCCGAGTTTGGCACCGTGAAAGCGACACGATTCATGTATCCCGAGAAGTATTCGCATGTGCAACATATAGTGACGGACGTGGTAGGCGAGTTGAAAACGGATAAAGACGAGTTTGATGCGTTAGAAGCGACGTTCCCTGCTGGTACTGTATCGGGCGCACCGAAAGTGCGTGCTATGGAGATAATAGACGAATTAGAGCCGACAAGAAGGGGAGTATACGCAGGATGTGTCGGATATTTCTCCTTTAATCGTTCAATGGATACCGCGATAACAATAAGAACTGCGGTATTTGAGCATGGCAAAGTATATATACAAGCAGGAGCAGGTATTGTTGCTGATTCTGATCCGGAACGCGAGTATAAAGAGACACTGAGTAAGTGTGCGGCGTTATTAGAGTGCATCTCTGGAGGTGCGTGAAAAGGATGAATGTCCTGATTGTGGATAATATTGATTCATTTGTATATAACATAGTGCAATACGTTGGGATACTGGGTGCTAAACCGATAGTGGTGCAGAATAATGTGGATCTTGGTTATATTGCGAAAATTGTTAAAACAGAGGAGATAGAGCATATAATAATTTCGCCTGGTCCGAAGACGCCAAGAGATGCTGGTGTCACAAATGAACTGATAAGGAAGTTTGGCAACGATGACAAGAAGATATTGGGCGTTTGTTTGGGGCATCAATGCATAGGTTATGTCTTTGGCGCAAGGGTGAGGAATGCAAGAGTGCTAAGACATGGAAAGGTGAGTTTAGTGAAGCATAATGGTGCAAACGTGCTGAAAGGACTGAAGAATCCGCTCTCGGTCGTGCGATACCACTCCTTAGTAATTGACGATGTAAACGGGAGTTTAGAAGTAACAGCGAGA
>JAUWVD010000112.1 GCA_030617585.1 Candidatus Methanophagales archaeon | reverse complement strand
GTAGTGACCTCAGCCCTTGCTACGGAAGCAACGAATAAAGCTTCTTTGAACGCCTTTTCTACCGTATTTTTATCCAGTATTGGAACGAGGATTTTATCGAAAGGTGTGAGATCTGCCCCGGCACCAAAGCGCAGCAGATCCCCAATGAGGGTTGCAACTATCTTTGTAGGAAACATGAGGTATTGAATGCCCAGCTCCCGGAACCTCTCCCTGTCTTCCGGGTCTTCCACTCGAACAACTATCTTAGAGACACCTTGTTTCTTCGCAATAGCTGCGGCTCGGTAATTGACCTCATCATCACACGTGAGCGAGATAAAAGCATCGACATCTGACAAACCCACTCGCTTTAACAACTCTTCATCACTTCCGTCACCGATAATCACCTCCACCCCCTCTAATTTTGAAAGCTTTTCTCCTTTTTCCGGGTTTATCTCGATAATCACAGATTCATGCAACTGTGCAGCCAACTCTCTTCCAACTCTCCCACCACCAACAATGATATTTTTCATCTATTCTTCTTTCATTCCGCTTTTGACAGAACTAATAGAAATTACCCTATCCAAGTTTAAAAATCTATTTATAGTGCCGTGCATTGCAAAGATTTATTTACTGTGAGCGAGAAAGGAAGAAAAATGGAGGAAGAGGGTTTTCTGCTGGACATTGATTACATAACGGAAAAAGACGAAAAAGGTACTGAAAAGCCAGTGATAAGATTATGGTGCAAGAGCGAAGAGGGTGCGGATTTTATCGTTTTGGACAAGAATTTCGAGCCTTATTTTTATGCGTTCTCGTCTTCCCCTAAAAGTCACGATATAGAAGGAAAAAAGAGACAGATAGAAGAAATAGCTATAGCTAGAGAAGATGAAGCGATAAGAGTTAAGCGAGTGGAATTTTGCCAGAAGAAATTCCTCGGGGTCAATCAGAACGGCTTAAAAATTTTCGCTTCTCATCCGAGACATGTTCCGCTACTGCGAGAGGCCATCAGTAGGGTGGGTCTTACCGTGTTGGAAGCGGACATTCTATTTGCAATTCGGTATTTGATAGACAAGCAGTTGAGACCTTTTGACGGTATAATTGTAGAAGGCAAAGAAGTAGAGTTGAGCTATGGAACGGCTATTCTCGCTTCCAAGGTAATCTACAATAAGAAGGACGGGCTCCCGGCGCTAAAAATTCTCGCTTTTGATTGCGAGATGGCCACTCAGGGCGGGTATGGCATGCCATCTCCTGCAAGAGATCCGATAATAATCATTTCCGTTGCATATTACGAGGGAGAAGAGGTAAAGTCAAAGGTGTTTGTGATAGATGATGAAGATTATGCACGTGGCGACGATGAAAAGCTACTAAGCGATTTTGTGGATTTTGTGGGACATTTACAGCCGAACATCATTGTTGGCTATAATTCAGACGGGTTTGACTGGCCGTATATAGGTGAACGTGCGAAATTGTACGGGCTTCGTCTGCGTGTGGGCGCAGATGGCAGCACGGTTCGTTTTGAAAAAGGGGGAGCATTGCCGGGAGTAAATATTAGAGGTAGGCTAAATGTAGACCTTTTTAAGCTTGCAAAGCGAGATCTGGACAGCGTGAAGGTAAAGAAATTGGAAAATGTAGCAGAATATCTCGGCGTAGTACGTAAAACGGAGCGCGTGAATTTATCGCCGCGCGAGATTAACGAAAGCTGGTTTAATCGCTCTGCGCGAGAGCAATTATACGATTATGCAAAAGCAGATGCGGTCAGCGCGTTGGGGATAGCCACGAAGATGTTACCGCTGCAAATCGAGCTTTCTAAAATGGTTGGTTATCCGCTGGACGAGCTAGCAAAGATGGGTAGAGGCCGCCAGGTAGAAGCTTTTTTGACTGCGGAGGCATTTAAACGGGGTGAGCTGGTACCTCCAAAAGGGGGATCGGAAAAGACATTCGAAGGCGGTTTCGTGCTGCTGCCGGAAAAGGGCCTGCACGAAGATGTCATCGCTCTCGACTTCTCTTCTATGTACCCTACTATCATGATCTCATTTAACATCTCGCCCGATACTTTTGTGGCTGCGACGGAAGTCGGAGACGAAGAAGTCTATGTCGCACCAGAAGTGGGCTATGCATTCAGAAAAGCGCCGGATGGATTCTTTAAAAGAATAATGAGCGATTTGATTACGAGAAGGAGGGCGATAAAGGCGGATATGAAAAGCTATGACAAAGCGAGCGATGAATATCGGCTGTTAGATATACAACAGCAAAGTGTCAAGATACTCACGAACAGCTTTTATGGCTATACCGGCTGGAGTGCCGCGAAGTTTTACAAGCGAGAATGCGCGGAAGCGACAACGGCATGGGGGCGCCATTTCATAAAGCGTGCAGTGAAAATGGCGGAAGAGTCCGGGTTCAAGGTTATTTATGGCGATACCGATAGCATATTCGTAAAATTCCCGCTTGAGGTCGAAGGCGATAGAAAAAAAGCGATATTGGAGAAAGCGGAAGAAATTTCCGCGCGAATAACAAAAGAACTCCCGCTTGAACTCGCATTCCAGGATTTCTTCAAAACCATCTTCTTTACGGGAAAGAAGAAGCGGTATGCCGCGCTTACGGATACGGGTGAAATCGTGGTTCGGGGATTAGAAGTGCGCCGTGGAGACTGGTGCGAGTTGGCGAAGGAGGTACAGACAGAAGTAATAGAGCTCATCTTAAGGGATAAAGATCCGGAGAAGGCTATGGCATATGTTAAAAGCGTAATAAAGGACTTAGAGCGTGGGGATTTACCCGCGCATAAACTGATAATTTACAAAACGCTCACCCGAAAGATAAGTGCGTATGATACGAAGCAAGCGCATGTTATAGCAGCGGAAAAGGCTTTGGCTTCTTCGTCACATATCGCATACGAAGTGGGCTCGAAAGTCCCCTACGTGATATTAAAAGGTGCGGGGAAGACAAGTGACCGTGCTTTTCCCATTGATATTATGGAGCGAAGCGAAAGGAACGAAATATACGCGGAGGGAAAAATATCTCAGATTGACGTCTCTTATTATCTCCTGCATCAAGTAATACCTGTTGCCCATAGGGTGCTGCAACTTTTTGGTTATGTCACTTCATCTTTTGAGGTGGGGGGGCAGAAGACATTAGGGGATTGGTTTTAATGGTGTCAATAGGGTCAAGTAACCGAAAAGCTTTTATATACCCACCCATTATCTTATCATGGTAATAAAAATGGCTGAACTACCTATAGCACCTGTAACCAGGTTGGTGAGAAATGCCGGAGCAGAACGAGTAAGCGAAGACGCAAGTGAAGCACTAGTAGAGATTTTAGAGGCAGAAGGCGAGAAAATAGCTGCAAAAGCAGTAAGCCTCGCTAAGCACGCCGGACGGAAGACAGTAAAAAGGGAAGACATCGAAGAAGCAATAGCATAAACCAAAAAGGGTATTTAAAGGGGATTTAGTAAATTTACCCTTTATCTTATTTTTTTATTTTTGTATATAAAGTATAACTTCTACCTATTTAAGACGCAGATTTACACTGATTTAATTTCTTCTGTGTCAATCTGCGTTAATCAGTGTCAAAAATTTATTTTCTTGTTCTCGCTATAAATCGCTCATACTTAATGCTTTCATTCTTCTTAGCCCCGCAATCTCATTTATGACTTCGGCAACCGCTTTAGGCACTAATCCCTCCCAGCTTTCGCCGTTCAACATTCGCTTTCTTATCTCGCTACCCGAATATTCCTTCCGGTTAAACATAAGCGGAACACGTACGTCATAGCCTCGCTCCTCAAATAAGCGTTCTATTAACGGGTTATTTGTATATGCTACATCCACTGGTGGTATCAAAGACTCAACATGCGATACCCAGACGGCATTCCAATTAACATCTAAGATAGGGACAATGTAAAAGTTGGCGATGCCTTTATCGCGAAATGACTTTGAAATCATCAGATAGCGCTCTCCCGCAGTAAACGGGTTCTCTAACTCGTGGCTTCTTTGCGCGGATCCGATGCAGATGATGATCTCGTCCGCTTCCAAAGCTATCTCTTCTATTACTGAATGGTGGCCGAGATGGTAGGGCTGAAATCGCCCTATGTATAGCGCCCTCATTTTAGCACTCGCTCCTATTTATCTTTTATATACCCTTACTTCTAACTAAACATACGTAGATGAGGTGATTTGAAATGACTAAGGCGGTATTATTTTTAGCTACAGGGTTTGAGGATATTGAAGTTGCGAGTATTATTGATACACTCAGTAGAGGCGGAGTAGAAGTAGTAATTGCGGGTCTACAAGCAGGAGATATTGAAGGCAAGTATAGAATTAAAGTGGTTCCTGATATAGCGATTGATGAGATAGAGCTCGAAAACTACGATGCCGTCATTTTACCGGGCGGATACCCGGGCTATGCTAATCTCGGAGCGGATGAAAGAGTTTTAGACACGGTCAAAAGAGCATTTGAACTAGGGATCTTCGTGGCTGCCATTTGTGGGGCACCCTCGGTCTTAGCAAAGGCGGGGGTATTAAAAGGTAAGAAAGCGACGATTTATCCGGGGATGGAAGCGGAGTTGACCGGGGCGAAGCCCAGCAATGAGCGAGTTGTAGTTGATGGCACTGTTGTTACCAGTCAGGGTCCAGGTACGGCGCTAGAATTTGGAGTTAAAT
>JAUWVD010000025.1 GCA_030617585.1 Candidatus Methanophagales archaeon | reverse complement strand
TATTCTGACGCCGATACCATCACCTACGCCATCTCCGGCAGTTTCACCAACACCGGCAGCATTAATACCAGGCTCCGAATTTTTGTTCGCTATGATCAGTATAATAATTGCAGTATGCCTCTTCAGGTATAGGAAATGAGTCATAACGAGTGAATACAGATGCGAAAATTGCACCCACAACAAAGAAGTTTATTAAAATTACTTCCTTTTTTATTGTGAAGATTTTCGATGTGGGTCTGGGGGAAGTCACATTTAACCTTCTTCACCCACCCGCAAATTTTACTCGCTCCGACAGCCTGTAAGAAAGTGTAGATTTAATGTTCTTTTTAGCCTTTACAGCTTCTTCAATACGCTTTCTAAGCGCAGAAACGCTCATTTCCACTACCATTTTCTTTTTTTCGCTTGATTCTTCCCTTATCGTAACACTCAACGTCTTATTCTCCACTTCCTTATCACCTACCACCGCAACATAGGGTATCCATTCACGACCCGCATCCCTTATCTTCTTCGATACTGTCTCTTCCCTATCATCCACATCCACCCTTATCCCGTTCAGTACTGGCAGAATACTATCTATGTATTCCAGGTGCCTTTCTGCTACAGGAAGTATTCTCAATTGTGTAGGCGAGAGCCAAAGAGGCAGCATAGGCAGAAATCCGCCTTCTTTATCCAAATATGCCTTCTCTAATAACGCATATATGCATCGCTCAATTGCTCCGCTTGGAGAACAATGGAGTATGATAGGTCTCTTTTTCTCGCCATTTGTATCTATATATGTTATACCATACCGTTCTGCATTCTCCACGTCTATCTGGACGGTGGACAGAGCCGATGCTTTTCCTAATGCATCCACAAAGTTAAACTCGAACTTGAGCACGAAATAGAAAAAGCGCTGGTCCCAGCACTCTATCAGTACTGGCTTTCCCGCTATTTGGACTAAATCTTCTATAAAACCCTTATTCGTATCGTAGAACTCCTTTGTGAATCTTATTGCAACTTCATAATCGCTCGTTGAGAATCCTATACCCTCAAGAACTCGAATACAGAACTCGTACTGTTTCTTAAACTCATCCAATGCCTCATTCATGTCTCTGCATAATGTATGCATGTCCGGCATCGTGAATTTTCTCAAGCGCCGAAGGCCAACAAGCTCTCCCCGCTTTTCCTTTCTGAAGGAAGGCGCGAGTTCGAAAATTTTCAACGGTAGATTCTTATACGATATACTCATATCTTTACTCATGAGGAACTGGCCGAAACAAGCCGAAAAGCGTAAGAATAAGTCCGGTTTGCCACCTTTGCCAACCATCGAATATTGCCTTGCGGGAAACCGCTCGAGGTAATCTTTCAGCGCTGGATGTCCCGTACTATACATTATAGGCGTCTCCACTTCCACAGCGCCGTATTCTGACACGGATTTCCGGACATAATCTTCCAATAACCCTTTTATCAACTTTCCCTTAGGATAAAACCGCATATTCCCGGGGTCCGAAGCGGGTTCGTAATCCGCAATTTCTAACCGCTTCATAAGTTCCACATGCGGTGGTATCTTGTCCACTTCTCTTCTCTTCTCACTTTCATAGACGAAGAATTTCTTCAAATTTGACGCTTCTTCAAATTCAAAATCAGATGTCAAGTGCCCTTCCACATCCATAAAGAAGAAATGAGATTCCGCTTTCTCTTCCGCTTCTAACGCCTTTGACTTCTCTTCCACCACGCCTTCATGGACCTTTATTTTCCGTGATAACTCGGATAACGGGTGCCCTTTACATCGCACTGTGAACGATTTATACCATCCAAATGGTGCTCTCGTTACTTCTATGTCCTGTGAAACCAAATCCGATTCTAGCCCTCGCAATATCTCTATACTCCTATCCGGCGAAGCTAGTTCAGAGCTTAAGTGTGCGTAGGGATATAAAACTATTCTTTCCGCATTGACCTTGTTGAAAATAGAAATAGTTTCTTCTGATGCTTTTCCTATAACATAGTTTACATTCTGCTCATCCTCTCGTTCCACCGCAATGAAAGCGACTAATGCTTCTTCTATCCGCTCTTTCTTACTCGATTCTTCTAGCGTTTCGGCAACTCTCGTCTTCGCCTTCGCTTCGTATTCTATATAATCCGAATGTATGAACAGCAGTTGCAATTTTTCTTTACCATTTATGTTAATATCTCATTATCTTAAATGGCATGGAAAGAATCCAAATACAGACGAAGGGGAATAGCGAAGTCATGGACATTACAGGGGAAGTAAAGGAGATAGTTAAAAGAAAAGGTGTTGATTCTGGAATATGTGTGATATTTACAAGACATACGACTACGGGGATCACAATAAATGAGAATGAGTCAGGCCTGAAAAGGGACATTTTAACGCTCCTGAACGAGTTAATCCCTAAAGGAGGAGGATACGCGCATGATAGAATTGATAACAATGCACATTCACATCTCAGGTCTGTTGTGCTTGGCTCGAGTGTGACAATACCCGTAGAGGGCGGTGATTTAGCTCTTGGGACATGGCAGAGTATCCTATTCATTGAATGTGACGGTCCAAGAGAGCGAGAAGCATGTGTAACTGTTATTGGCGGCTAATTCTTTTGTCCCAGTGTGGTAATGGATATCCTTTGGGCTTGCGGAGCCCAAAATCCGGGTTCGACTCCCGGCTGGGACGTTTATGAGATCCCGTAGTTCACCTCAGCGCAACTCCAAACAAGCGCACAAAATTGTTCTCAATCTGCTCTTCCACCGTCTTTACATCGCTATTTCTCTGCCTCGATATCTCCTCATACACCACTTCCACATTCTGTGGTACATTTCTCTCTTCCTCGCCAGGCGAAAGATAAGGTGCATCTGTCTCGGTGAGTAAAAGCGAAATAGGTATTCTCTTCGCCACTTTCCTCATGCTCTTACTTCTCGCTATTATCGTTGGCAGCGATACGTAATAGCCTTCTTTGCATATCTGCTCTGCAAGTAGCGGTTTACCAGTGAAACAATGAAAAACCGCTTTCTTTATGTCTTCATCCGAAACGATCTTCAAACCGTCTTCTATTGCCTCGCTACCCGTACCACGCAAGTGAAGCACAACCGGTAAATCAAGTTCCTTTGCAAGCGCGAGAAACTCCACAAATATCTCTTTCGTCCTCGTTATCTTCTTCGGGTCTTTTATCCAATGGTAATCAAGCCCGATCTCACCAATACCCACTATTTTTCGCTTGTTCTCGCTTATAAATTCCGCGTACCGCTCTATATCCTGGTCCGTATTCTCAGATACGTGTATTGGATGAAGCCCGAGAGTGACAAAAATGAAGCGTTCGTGCATTGCCGCAAGTGCTATCGCATGCGTTGAATCTTCTGGCTCTACTCCACTTATCACTACACCTCTTAACACCTTCTTTGCATCCGCTATTACCTGCGCCCTATCGACGTCGTATTCCTTGAATGTAAGATGACAGTGTACGTCTATGATTTTAACCACCCCCAAACAAAAGTCTACCCCGTAATCTTTCTCAGAAAGAAAGAAAGAAAGATTATCCTTCCTTTTTGTAAAGCTTTTTTTGCTTCGCAAAAAAAGGTATTATTTGAACATCATCTCAGATTTTTGCAACTGCATCAAATCTTCTGTACTTAGCTTTTCACCGTCTCTGAACCGCTCATAAATGTCTTTAGCCTTCTTCTTCGCTTCTATCCGCCCCCGGAATACCCAATCTTCACTTACTTTCCGCTTCAGACCTGTTATTACGCGGTCAAAGTCTTTTACGTCACGAAGATGCCGAATATAAAGCATGTGCGCTCCATCTGCCCCCTCTTGTGACTCCAAAAAGTGCTGGTGCGCTTCATCTGCTTTTACCCTTACTCTATCTGCCTCTTTAAAGCATCTCACCATCTTATCACGGCATTCATGGGAATATTTCACGTTTCTTATTACCTCTTCGTGATAATTATCAGACTCCTTTCGGTACTCTTGCGCCTTTTCCAGTAATTCCTTCAATTTCTTGTCCTTCTCCAGTTCCTTCTCCATCCCATCAAATTCCCGTTTCAACTCGGTTATATGCGCCACTAATTTCCGCTCTTTTTCCTTGCTAAGCACCTCTACCTGCTGCTTTAATTCTAACTTGTCTATTCTCTGCCTAAGCAGTTCAAAAGCTTGTATGCTCTGCATATCATTTTTCTTCCGCATCTGCTCTACAGTAGAATAGTGCTGGGACGCTTTTTTATTCAACTCGCTACGTTTCGCCTTTCCGTCCCCTATCAGCTTCTCGTATTCCTCTCGTTGCTTCTTGAACCCCTTTGCCTTCTCGACCGCGCTTTTTATCCGCCCGTTCAACTCGTCCCTTAACTCAGCCCATTTGCTAGCTTCAGAGTTTAACTCGGTCCTTCTCGCTTTATACTCATCCGCCTTTTTCGTTATTTCCGCTCTCCGCCCTTCCAACTCCTCTAGCATTCTCGTTTTATATCTATTACACTATCGTATATAAAAGCTTTCATATTTGTATCGCTGGAAATGCGTATGCCTCTCCATCGCCTGAGCAATAGTGAATGTGCTGAAAACCCACCCTTAGCGCTTGAACTTCATCCTTTATCCTATTTTCGTCTTCTCCACCTATTACTACCCGCGCTATAAGAGCAGCTATTTCTCTCATCTCCGATCCCTTCATCCCTATCCGCGTAAGTTCTTGCACACCAATTCTGATCCCGGCCGGCTTTTCGGGGTCTTTATCAGAAGGCAGCATGTTTTTATTTATTATTATATTCGCCTTTTCCAATTTTTCCGCAACCACAGCCCCACCGCCATGGCTGAGAGTGTTTATGGCAATTTGATGCGACTCGGTAAATCCTTTATGCTCACATAAAACATCAAACCCTTTTTCATATAGGCTCTGTGCTAATACTTTCGCATTTGTGATTATCTGTGTAGCATATGCATCACCAAAATAGAGCATTTCCGCTAATGAAACCGCCAATCCAGCAACATGATGCAGGTGATGATTGCTCACAGTTCCGGGGAAAACCGCACTATCTATTCTCTCTTTTAAGCTCTCTTTACATAATAATATCGCACCCTGAGGGCCCGGAAAGGTTTTATGTGTGCTGCTTGCCACAACATCTGCCCCTTCACGCAAGGGATCCTGAAATTTCTTTCCCGCAATAAGTCCTAATACATGTGATCCATCATACACTATATTCGCACCCACTTCATCTGCTGCTTCCCTCGCCTCAGAAATAGGGTGTGGGAAGAGGAATAGACTACCTCCAAACAGTAATAGCGAAGGCTTATTTAGCCTTATCGCCTTCACCATCTCATCTACATCTATATTCATTTCCCGCGCGTCATATGGAAACGTTTCCAATGTCAAATTCCGCATCGCGGGGATAGAAACTTTCGAATGACTTATATGCCCGCCATTAGGTACGGACAATGCCATTAATTTTTCGCCCGGAGAAGTAAGAGCAAAAAGAGCGGCCATATTCGCAGTTACGCCCGAAATAGGTTTTACATTCGCATGTTCCGCCTCAAAGAGTTCTTTTGCAAACTCTATTGCCTTCGTTTCTATCTTATCTATGTATTTACAGCCCTGGTAAAACCTGTTTCCTACTTCCCCTTCTGCATACCGGTGCGACAAATCAGAAGCAAGTAGCAACCGTACCTTATTACTCGTGATATTCTCACTTGCGATCATCGGCAATGCGTTTTTATACAGTTCGTGATGCATCCTTACTGTATCTACAATATTTTCTATCTCTGCTTCCATCTCAATTCTTCTCTTCATCCCACTTTCTTGCCTCCACTTTCTATTTTAACTTTTCAATAATAAAGAAAGGACGGCCATCCTTACAGGCGTGCCGTAAAAAGCCTGTCGGAAATATCTCGCATTTTTTGTCTGGTCCACATCCGCATTTATTTCGTCCAATTTGGGTAGTGGATGCATAATTACCACATCTTCATTCTCCGCTATAAGCTCCGTAGTTATCCGGTAGGTGCCCGCCACTTTGTTATACTCTGCAGGGTCAGGAAACCGCTCTCTTTGTATCCTCGTTACATATAACACGTTTACTTCATTTATAAACTCCGTTATTTTAGTTGATTCGAAGATTTCGGCCCCCGCACCTTTTAAGTCCATTTTTATCTCATCTGGCATCCTCAAAGCGTCTGGTGACACAAAAAATAGCTTCGCACCATATAATGATAGGGCATAAGCCAGAGAATGCACTGTTCTACTGTATCTCAGGTCTCCAATCAGGGCAATCTTGAGCTCATCAAGTAAATTCTCCTTCCTTATGGTGTATAAATCGAGCAAAGTCTGCGTAGGATGCTGCCCTGCACCATCACCGGCATTTATTATCGGCACAGAAGAGAAAGAAGCAGCCATTCTCGATGCGCCTTCCTTCGGATGTCGGAGCGCGATTATGTCACAATATCCTGAGACTACCTTTATAGTATCCACTAAATTTTCACCTTTCGCTGCGGAACTCGCTTCGGGCGAGGATAAATTTACCACTTTACCACCCAATCGCTTCATCGCCACTTCAAATGATAGCCGTGTTCGAGTACTTGGCTCATAGAAGAGATTGGCGAGTATTTTACCTTTTAGTAACTCGCTTTCTTGTCCCGCTCCCCGTATGGCATAGGACTCTAACTCCTCTGCACGATTTAATATAAAATCTAGTTCCGCCTTCGAGAAATCACGTGTCGAAATGATGTGCTTTTTCGTGAACATTTCTAATATGATGGTATAAGTATCTCTATAAAAAATAAAAAATGTAGGAAATGATAGAAATTTAGGAGTAAAGTTTCTTAGATCTACTTCTATCTCCCTTTATGCCTTCGTATTCATTGTTATTTCCATCGAAGAGACATTCGCTTTGTCTCCGCCTTCCCCTTGTATTTGCTCCGTCCCTATTTTTATGTCCTTCACTTCCACTCCAGGCATAAACTTGTTCTTTACCACTTCTGCGGTGTCTACAGCCCTAGAAATTGCTCTACCTCTCGCCTTTATCACTACTTCGTCAAAGCCGTTGTTAAACTGCGTCACCACAGCTAAGACATAACTCATCACAGACTTATTTCCGATATATACCACGTTGTCTTCTGGCATTTTTTTGCATCACCACTTTGCACTATAAGTCTAGTGTATATATAAATGTATCACTATAACACTTAGGAAATCAATTTTTACCATATTTCTCTTCGGGGTCGAACACTTTCTTACCCACTATTTCGCCGTTTATCTTGCGGTAAAAGCATGATCGGTATCCCATATGACATGCCCCCCCTATCTGCTTCACCTTCAGTAGCACTGCATCTTCATCACAGTCTATAAAGATGTCCGTTACTATCTGCTCATTACCTGAAATCTCACCCTTCAGCCATAATTTACCTCTGCTCCTGCTCCAGTAATGTGCCTTTCCTGTCTCTATGGTTAGTCTCAACGCCTCATCATCCATGTGCGCAAGCATAAGGACCTCCCCAGTTTCATAATCCTGTACTATCGCGGACTTTAATTCCTTCTCTTTGACCATAATGTTTTATTCCGCTTCATTCTCCTCTTTGCTCAATACTCTCACGCTATCCCCTCTGACCGTGACAGGTATGGGAACCATAGCTTCAAATAATTCGATGGTGATTTCTTCATGTGCCTCGTCTACTTTTTTCACCCTTGCTCGTTCGCCTTTAAATGGTCCCGACACAATTTCTATTATACTACCTTCCAATATCCCCGTTACAGATGGTTTTGGCGTAAGGAAATGCTCAACTTCTTCCAAGCCCATCACTCCTTTGACCAATCCCCTTGCATGTGGAATACTCTGAATTATTTGTTCTAGCGCTTCAGGAAAAGAGGCTTCTACGAGCAGATACCCCTTTAGCTCTTCGGGTACCATTATCGCCTTAATTCCATGATCCTTCACACCTTCTTCGCCCAATGCACCCTCAACCATAGTCGCAACTGCTAGCTCTTGATTTACCGTTGTTTTTACTGCGTATACATTAACCATACTACAAAGCCTCAGGTAATACTGTCATCAAGAGATAGATAAAAAAACCGATAAATCCAACCAGAGCCATCGCGGCACCAGCGATTTTAGAAATCTTGGAGAACTCATCTCTCGTTGGCCGTTTCGCCAACTTCAGTATTCTTATGTACACCTGTAGCTTCTTCGATAGATCTTCAAACTGCATTTCCTTTGTTGTCACCTCTTATTAATTAATGTACGATTTCAATGCCATATCGCTCTTTCTTTGTATCCCGCTTTGCATATATCTGCTCGGACTTCACACCGGTCACAATGAGCAGAGTTCTTAGCACATTCTTCAGCTCGGGACTTACCTGAACACCCCAGATGATTCTTGCATCAGGGCTCATCATTTTAGACACTTCCTGAAGGGCGCTTTCCGCTTCCTCGACGGTCATGTCTTCACCACCTGTTACGTTTACCAGAGCCGATTTTGCATCGGAGACGTCAACATCGAGCAAGGGCGAGCTTAACGCCTTTCTCACTGATTCTATTGCTTTATTCTGTCCGTCAGATTCCCCAAATCCAATCATTGCCATTCCACCATCTTTCATCACCGTTCTCACATCTGCGAAGTCCAGATTTATAAGACCTGGTTTTGTTATCAGTTCTGTTATCCCCTTTACCGCACGCATAAGGACTTCATCGGCAACTCTAAAAGCATCATTTAATGGCAATCTCGGGACTACCTCCAATAACCGGTCATTTGGTATAACAATCAAAGTGTCAGTATTCTCACGCAGTTTTTCCAGTCCTACATCTGTATTTTCCATCCGTACATCCCCTTCGGCCTTAAAAGGAACGGTTACCACACCGATAGTAAGGGCGCCTGCTTCTTGCACTGCTTGTGCAACTACCGGCGCTGACCCTGTTCCTGTACCACCGCCTAATCCACAGGTTACAAATACCATGTCCGCATCCTCAACCATAGCCCTTATATCAGAATCATTCTCCTTCGCTGCTTCTTCGCCTAATTTCGGGATACTTCCTGCACCTAGCCCCCTCGTTGTCTTCTTACCTATCAATAGCTTATTATCCACTTTTGAAAACAACAAATGTTGCGCATCTGTGTTCAGTGCGAATAAATCAGCGCCAAAAATACCGTCTACTGTCATCCGCTCTATTGTATTTGTCCCACTTCCACCGCATCCAATCACCTTTATAACGGTCTTTGATTTTTCCAGGATCTTTTCTAATTCAGAATCATTCTCCCTTACAGTTACTTTCTCGCCTTCCGAGACTACCCCTCCACCAACTTGTTTCATCTTCTCTACCTCACTATTAAAAATAATATACCCACATAATGATAAAAGCACTTAACATTTATACTTTGTTTTGTTTATGATAAAACTTTTTAATGCGGAGGGAGGGATTTGAACCCTCGAACCCCTACGGGACAGCGACCTCAACGCTGCGCCTTTGTCCTCTTGGCAACCCCCGCAAACTTTCCGTTTTACTAAATAGAAAACTTAGTTATTTAGTTAGTTAAAGAAAAGCATTATTTATAGTAAAATGTTCCTTCCACGATCTTTATAACTTCTTTTAGCGGTATTTTCAGCTCGTTCGCAACTAGTTTCGCATCTTCAAATTCCGCAGCTATGTTTAATATGTCCCCTTTTGCATCCCTGCCTATTTTCACACCCACTTCTTTTTCCACACCTTTTATTCTCACCTTCACCTTCTTCTCTTCTCTATCAGCAATGAACCTATGTTTTACTTGCATGACTCGAACGCCCAGGGATCCGGTCTCGGCCATTATTCGATAGGCTATTTGTGGTACGTCTTGCGGTGCTGCAATCACCTTGATACTGTGCCCGCTTCTGTTCTTCTTCATCTGTGCAGATGTGATGGCAACGTCCTTTGCACCCTCTGCCATAAGAACCTCTATTAGATTGCCCAGCACCTCGCCGGTGACATTGTCTACATTGGTCTCCAGTACGTCCACATCATCTGTACTTAACAATGGCATGGATTTCGCGATTTCGCCTATGCTCACTCTTAAGACGTTAGGCACAGGCAAGTCCCTTGACCCGGCACCGTATCCTGTTTCTTCTATACGCATTTGAGGAGAAAAGGGTTCAGAGCGATGAACAAAATGAGCCAATATCGCTGCCCCTGTCGGCGTTAGCAGTTCAAATTCAGAAGGACCACCGTGGTATAGCAAAGCGGACCGTTTCAATATTTCAACTGTTGCTGGTGCCGGTACCGGTAGAAGTCCATGCGCAGTCTCCACGAAGCCACCACCAACCGAAATTGGGGTGCTTATGATCGTATCCGGCTGAATATCCAAAAGAGCTGTTGTGCATCCTACCACATCGCCGATTGTATCAAGATCACCGAGTTCGTGAAAAGTCAAATCCTCTTTCGGCCTACCATGCACTTTTGCCTCGGCATCTGCTATCTTATCAAATACGCTTAATGCGTTCTGTATTATCGCCGTGTTCAAGCCACTGTCTTCTATCAAGTGCACAATATCCTTATATGACTGCTCATGTCGGCCGCTTTCAGTATCTTTTCGCTTACTGGCGAACTCCACTTTTTTCGCTGCTATACCGCACTTCCTTACTTCTTTTAGCTCCAGCTCAAGCTCAAAGGCAGAAATTGCATCGCTTATCTTCGATACGTCAACGCCTAAATCCAGTAGACTGCCAATGATCATGTCGCCTGAGGCGCCGGAAAAAGGCTCGAACACTAATGCTTTCAT
>JAUWVD010000075.1 GCA_030617585.1 Candidatus Methanophagales archaeon | reverse complement strand
ATCTTTTATGTGTTCACTTTTTGCTCTGAGCCCTACCAATATCTTTGAATATGACTCATTCCCAAATCCCGCGGGTACTATTAACAATTTATAACCGGTAAGGGAGAAGAAAGGAGCAACTAAGACCATCTGTGTTACTACGTCACAATTAAACCCCATATCCACAAGATACCGCTTAAAAGCTGTGTCTTTATCCCACAGCAGTGCTATTTCCTTTTCGTACATGGAACATTTATCTCACGCTAAATGTTCTATTACTAATTAAACGTCTTGCCACCTTGGTTTGATCTGTTGTATCACGTTCAAACAATGCGTAAAGAACGTTAGTATCAATTTAGACTTTTTTTTCTTCACTCTCTTCTATTTCCCTGAGGCACATTCTCACTTTGCTCACGATTTCGTCTAGTTTATCTTGTGGAACACTCTCACGCCTCACAATGCCACTCACAATACCCACGACTTTACCCGGCGTTTCACACTCTTTATTTCTCGTGCTTACACCTATCTGCTCGAACTCCACAAACTCTACCGGGCTTTGACAAAGGATGATAGCAGAAATCGGGATCCTTTTCAACTCAAGCCGCACTTTATAGATGAAATGCTCTTTTACGTTGCCATGATGTAATACGACAAGCTTATGCCCACCAATTATATCTATCTCTTTTTGCTCCAATCCCATAATTGAACCATGCCCACCAGTCCTTGGTGCATCACGCGGCGTCCCATTACCCGCATTCAAGACCAGTACACCGGTAGATACACCTTTGCCCCGTAATTCCGTGGTTATCTCGCATACCGGCTTTGGCACGTGCCTTGTACCCGGAGACATCGCAACCGCAACTACATCGTTCTTCCACGCTTTCGCAAATGTACCTCGCTGAGCAATACCGCCACCTAACCCAAGCCCCTGCCCTTTCCTGCAGGCTAACACCTGCGTCTCTCTACCTACGGCCATTATTTTTGCTCGGTACTATATTTCAAGTCTTCTATCTCTGTTATCTTGCCATTCTGCATGTGCGCTATCTTATCACAGACATCGTAAGCGAAATCAGTGTCGTGAGTGACAATTAAGAGAGTCACCCCAAGGTTTTCACGTGCCGCCCTTATAGAATCGGCAACGAATTTCTTTGTTATCGGGTCCATTGTGCCTGTTGGTTCATCAAGCACGGCTATTGCAGGTTCCTTCATTATTACCTGCGCAAGAGCAATACGCTGTCTTTCTCCAACGCTCAGTTCACCATGCGTTTTTGACAGTATTTCCTCCGTTGTTTCTTCGTTGAATCCCACCCCTTGCAAAACAAATTTCGCTTTCATCCGCCCAAGCTCTTCGGGCATCTTCAAACCGATACAGGAGGTTAGATTCGCTAATATTGTGTGTTCCGGATATAATGAGTATTCCTGATGTAGCATAACCACCCGTGCTGCCGCTTGCTCGCCCATTCCCTCTGTAGTCGCACCCCAGGCAAGCCAGACACCCGTTTCCGCTACCCGCCCGACTTCTATCCACCTATCGCCTACCCGTATCTGGACAGAGCCATCCGTTAGCGGATCTACTTGAGCTATAATCCGCGATAAGCTTGTCTTTCCCGATCCACTCTTGCCTACGAGACCAAATATTTCACCCTCATCTATTGTTAGTGTGACATCATCCACTGCTTTTACCATTCCTCGCCACATGGAATAATAATACTTCTTACAATGGTCTATCTTTATCTTCGGCTCGCCGATATTAGCATATTCTTCACGTTCTATCGCGCCCACCTGACTCTCAAACTCTTCCACCACCGCCTTTGAATCGCCATATTTCACCATTTCGCCGTTTTCAAGCCATAACGTCTTTTCTGACAGTTCTTTAATAACGTAAGGCCAGTGGGAAGTAACAACCATAGTCATCCCACCCTTTACACTATCTAACAGCGCTTTGTGTACGAGTTTTGCAGTTTCAAAGTCTAATGTCCCAGTGGGCTCGTCTGCTAGAAGTAAGATAGGATCTAATGCAAGTTGCCTTGCGAGCACTACCCGCTGTTTCTCACCGCCACTAAGGTTAACTGCAGGGAAGGTAATACGATGCAGCATTCTAACCGACTTCAATAGATCATAAGCTCGTTTGAACTTCTTCTCTGCTGGGTAATCCCTGCTCTCCAGTGCCTGTATTACGTTATACATGACGGTATCATCACTGTATAACCCAAAAGTACGTTGGAGCATGATCGCAACAGCCCTTTTCACTTTCTTCCTTCCTTCTTTGTCCTTCCAGTAATTCACTTCCTTCGATTCTAATTTTGCTCCGCACTTATTACACGCCTCACCTGCTTTACTCGGTATATCCACCCAGTCGCATGAAGGGCACATAGCCACTCTGAAGATTATTTCGCCACTTGTGGGTGCGTATTCTTCAGTACCTCGCAGCATGTGAAGCAACGCTGATTTCCCTGAGCCACTCCGCCCAAGTAGACCCAATGACTCCCCTTCCTTTATATCTACACTCACATTCTTCAGAACTTCTTTGCCCTCGAATTCCTTACATACATCCTGTAGTTTTACTATTACCCCTTTTTCTTCCATTTCTTCCACGCCCATCATATTATATTATATTTTATTGTGCTCTTCTATACGGAAACAGAATTTCCGTGTGAAATTAACCCGACCTTAAATCTTCTATCTCTATGATTTTCCCATTCTCCATCTTCGCTACTCGATCACATACCTTCTCTGCGAAATCAAGGTCATGGGTAACAATAACGAAAGTTGTACCCAGGTTCTCCCTCGCCTTTATTATCGTCTCGGCAACGTATTTCTTTGTTACCGGATCCATTGTCCCAGTTGGCTCATCGAGGACCGCGATATTAGGCTCTTTCATCAGTAATTGCGCAATAAGTATCCGCTGTTTCTCGCCCACGCTCAGTTCATCATGCGTTTTTGGTAGTATCTCCGCTATTTCTTCTTCTTCGAATCCCACTCCTTTTAGCATGAAGTTTACCTTCATCGTTGCTAAGTCCTCTGGCATATCGAGACCAATACCGTGCGTGAGGTTATCCCAGGTCGTGAGTTTCGGAATCAGACTATATTCTTGATGTAAGACACCCACAAAATGGGATTTCCAGTCGGTCGTACCACCCACAATTACGCCATGCTCTATGAATGTACCAGCATCCTCCTTTGAGGCCTCATACCATCTATCCCCGACTCTTATCCACGCAGAACCACCTGATCCCGGGTCTAAATGACTTACAATCCTCATTAAACTCGTCTTTCCCGCACCGCTATGCCCGACAACACCAAATATCTCATTCTCATTTATCTCAAAAGAGACATCATCCACCGCCTTCACAACGCCTCGCGATGCCGATAAGTAATACTTCTTTAGGTGTTCTAGCCTTATCATCGGATCGCCAAACTTTTTAAAATCATTACGCTCTATTTCGCCTACTTGAGCCTCAAAATGACTTACCACTTCATCAGTCGGGCCATATTCAACTATTTCGCCCTTATCGAACCATGCTGTTTCCTCTGTCAATTCCCTAATCACATACGGCCAATGAGAAGTGACGAGGAATGTTGTTCCACCTCTTGTGGTCTCTATCAGTGCGCGATGCACCACCTTTGCTGTCTCATGATCTAACGTACCTGTGGGCTCATCGGCTAGAAGCAGAATCGGAGCCAGCGCCAATTGCCTCGCAAGCACCATTCTCTGTTTCTCGCCACCACTGAGGTCTCTTGTATCAGGCATATTTACACGGTGCAACATCTTTACGGATTCCAGGATTTCGTATGCCTTCTTCATCCTCTTACTCTTTGGATATCGTGCCCGCTCCAATGCTTCTGTTACATTCCAGATGACGCCTTCGTCACTATACAAGGCGAAACTGCGCTGGAGCATGATCGCAATCGCACTCTTCATCGTTCTCTTCATACTCGTATCCTGCCAGAAATTCACTTCCTTATACTCAAACTCGGTACCACATTTCGGACACTTATCGCCTACTCTGCTTGGGCCCTCTATCCACGTACAGGAAGGGCAATACGCCAACCTGAAAATTATCTCACCACTATCCGGTGCGTATTCATCTGTGCCTCGAAGCATACGGAGTAAGACCGATTTCCCGGCGCCACTCTTACCGAGCAAGCCTAAAGGCTCCATCTCCTTTATTTCCAGATTTATGTCCTTCAATACCGTTTTATTCTCGAATTGCTTATTCACACCTCGAATTTTTATAAATACCTCTTTCTCTTCTCCCATCGCGCTCTTTTACCCCTCCTTCTTTGCTTATAGCCCTATCTTTGTAATGGACAAACAACCTAATTTGTGCGTCCCTAGCACATAAAAGTGAAGTTTTTGCTGTTATAGTTAAACGTTCTTTTTTACCCCTTTAAAAACTTTTCTATATTTTGTTTTTGTTTGTCACCGCTTCTTCTTTAGTACTACTATATCAGGTCTTGGCGCTGCTTTTGAGCCTGCGAACTCGCTTTTGCATCGCTCGCATAATTCACGCGAGGTAAGCGTGACCACTTCTTCGCTACCTGGTAGCTTCCTCGCATACATGAACTCCGGCTTTACACCAACCGAGAGACTTATCTCTTCCAAGATCGCATTTATCTTCTCCTTGAACACCGCCACATCATCGCCATGCAGTCCTCTCAGATCCACTGCGAAACCTACGCAGCCACAAGCCATCCCAAATACCTTCGCTTCCGGCACGAAGATGTTCCCCACTAAAGCCCGCAGTTCTTTCTCGAGCTTCCGTCTGCCTTCACTTATTTCTTCTTTCATTTTTCTATCACTCTCAACACCTTGTTTGTTAGTTCATCGCAGTAGTGACATTCATTACATATCTTTTTACAGTTCTTCCATTGCTTTATGCTGCCGTCCAGGCGTTTATTATCTATCTGGAACATATAACGGAGTTCCGATGGGCAATCAAGGAGTTCAAGCAGGTTACCGTCGAACGTGCCCTGCGAATATGCATCCATGCAATTTATTATCCAGTTCACTGCATTCGCTCTACCGGAAATCTTAAAATCTTCTATGCCTATCGCTTCATATTCATTCATGTCTTCCGGCCTTATCCACGGCGACCTTATAATCTGTGCGGGGTCCCTTACCCGGATAGAAATGCACTTGTCAAAATAGTAGTCGCCAAAAGTGTTCAGGGGCTGGGTTCGAGCATTCAGGGATGACGCGGTTATGTGCGAGAAGAGGTTGAAATGGGCATGCCGAAATGGGCACTTATAAAGACAGCCCTCATTCACTATTACCCGAAGGTCACAGTGAACCGCTTTCGTTATTGCTTCTAAGACCTCAAAGTTTCGGTTTATGTTTGTATCCACGGTAATCGCATCAGCGCCAAGGTCCTCGAAGAATTCTGCACGTTGCGGCGAATCGACATGCGCCACGCATGAGATTACCGTTTCCATCGGGAAATCCCGCAGAAGCTCTACGAGATATGGCTCGGCCACCGTAACGCCATCAACGCCTGCCTTATTAAGCTCGTTGAAATACCATTTAAAGACCTTATAGCCTTCAAACGTTAGATGATAACCACCAAAGCAAGATGCATTCATAGCGATATTTAGCTTTACATTGTGCTGATGCGCATATGCGGTTTGCTCTTTTATATCCTCGATTAGTGGTGCATATAGTGTCGCTCTTCCGCTCCCCATCACTTCCGGCGAGCCGGCCATGTAGACCTCCCATACATCTTTCAGACCCTTGGATTCTTTACTTGCTATTATCTCTTTCAACGCTGAGAAATGCCCGGGGTGCGGAAGTATTAATCGCATTTTTTTTCTATCACTTACTCTATACCTAATTTGTTAATTAATTGTTTTATAAAATATTTATTTATCCATTTCGTATAGTGATTTCAATGGAGATTTCGACAATTACGGCACTGCTAATAAATAGCTGCTTTAAACAGAGTAGCGAAATGATAGAGTCTCTTCTCCTTTAAATCTTTTTTATCCTTTTCGTCTAAGTCCAATCTTGCCATCTCTACAATTTCATCGAAAACCGCTGGAGCGCGTATATCATTACCCCTTTCTTCATAAAAGACTAAAAGAGTTTTTAAATGGATTTCGGGATATTGTTTTGTGCCACTATAATATCCGGTATATCTAACTTTTATGGTATTTGATGAAGGGTTGAGCTCAAGTACTTCTAAATCATCGTAACCCTGTTTTTGAAATTTGTCACCTATTTTTTCTTTATATTTCTCTCTAAAATCTTTATCTGATTCTATCTTAGCTATAGTGTCCTTTGGTAATTTAGAAAAAGCATAGTATAGTTCAGCTTCTACTTTCTCAGCTTTGTACACTTCCTTAGATATTATATCGTCCAATATTTCATTAAGCGACATAAGTAATCAG
>JAUWVD010000106.1 GCA_030617585.1 Candidatus Methanophagales archaeon | reverse complement strand
AATAAAAATCCATTGTATAAAGGCTCTGTTGGCTGTGGCCTTGTATTAGACTCAGGTTGCGTAACTGACGTTTCGCTCACTAACCAGGTAAAGATAGAGATAAACGGTATAGAAGAAGATGCGAATACCAGCAAATATGTTCTCGATAATTTGGCGGGCGAGTCAAAGATTACAGTATCAACGGACTTTGAAGTGCCTATCGGATGTGGATTCGGCGCAAGTGGCGCCGGTGCACTCAGCACAGCCATCGCCTTAAACGAACTGCTATTGCTTAACATGACACTGAACGAAATAGTGCAAGTAGCACACCGTGCCGAAGTGGAAAACAACACGGGCTTAGGGGATGTAATTGCAGAGGCCTATGGAGGTATAGTAATAAGGAAGAAGCCCGGTCCCCCGGGGATAGGAGTGATTGATGGAATACCGCTAAGGGAAGAGAAAATAAGTTATGTTGTGCTTGGTAAAAAACTGACAAAGACGATATTAGGAGAAGGAAATGCGGAAATAAAGAGAAGAATAAACGAATATGGCCGGGAAGCGCTGAAAGAGCTGATGCGAAAGCCCACATTAGAACATTTCATGCTCGTATCAAGGAATTTCTCCCTGCAAATCGAAATAATAAGTGATAAATGTCGGGATGCGATAGAGGCTGTGGCGGCAGAGGGCAAGGTGGCCAGTGTGGCGATGTTAGGTGACACGGTATTTGTTATTGGCAATAGTGAAGCATTGAAGGCGTTTGGGGAAGTAAAAGAAAGCAAATTATCCAATTCCGGTGCGAAAATCATTTAGTAACATGACACCCGCCCAACTTTAAATGTGTGACCTACCATTTCAGATATATGGTACGAACAAAGCACAGATGCACGGTCTGCGGCAAACCCGCATTGTATAGGTGCAAGTACTGTGGCGATACCCTCTGCAAGGATCATCTCTCTCCTGATATGCACTGGTGCGTTGGACTTGATGATTATAAAAGAGAAGAAAAGGTGGCACCAGCAATTGAAGTCGAAGCTGACCATAGAAGCGGTGGAAAAAAGAATGTTACAAATCCCCTCGGTATCTTATCCGGTAACTGTTCGTACTTACTTTTAGTTCTCATATCCGTCTCGTATGTTTTACAATTATTGATACCCGGCTATACCGAGCACTTGATGCTCGTTCCCGCTTTTTTACGGGAAAGACCCTGGACATTGGTGACCCATATCTTCCTTCACGGGAGCCTCATGCATTTCCTTATCAACATGCTCGTATTCTTCTTCTTCGCACCTACGTTAGAGCGGAAGATAGGGAGTGTGAAATTTCTGCTTATCTTCTTCCTATCCGGAATTGTTGCTGGAATCGGCTGGAGTTTGACAACCGCAAATCCCTTGATTCCCGTAGTGGGTGCAAGTGGTGCAATATGTGGAATAATGGCAACGCTTGCGGTGCTTATGCCGAAGATGAAGGTCTATATCTTCCCTATTCCTATTCCGCTAGATATATGGATTGTAGTTATTTTCTTCGCCGTTTATGATTTCCTTATGGTTGGATCAGGAGATGCGGTTGCACATACGGCACATTTATCCGGGCTATTCTTCGGGTTATTTGCTGGCATGTATTTAAAAAGGTCGTGAACCACAAACATTTATATAGTCTGCTTCCCTATTTATGAGATATATCTCAAAATTGATAGGGGCGAAAGAAAGATGAGTGGGAATATAATACTCTCGTTAAGAAAACTTGCTTTGTTAGGTGCCATAGAGCAACCTATCAAATTATCCTCAGGTAATTTTGCAGAAGCTATTAAATCAAGCTTGCAAACCGCAGCAAGGCGACTCCAAGAGCTTGAAAGAGCGGGGCTCGTGCATAGAAGAATAACCGCGGATGGCCAGTGGATAATATTAACAAAAAATGGCGTAGAGCTATTAAAGACTGAATGTTATGAATACCAGGAGCTATTTTTTTCCACGCCACAAATCGAGGTGGAGATCGGTGGACGGTTGATCTCAGGACTTGGAGAAGGGCGATATTATACAACACTTAATGGCTACAAGAAGCAATTTGAATCCAAATTGGGTTTTGCTCCCTTCCCGGGCACCTTGAATCTCTGCCTTGACTTGCTCTGTATCGTGGCAAGGAAGAAGCTGGAAGGGCGGGTAGGCATAGAGATGGCCTGTTTTGAATCAGAAAATAGGACCTTTGGCGGTGCCAAATGTTTCCCGTGTAAGATCTTAGATGACAGAGCAGAAGGGGTTAAAAGTGCTGTTATTATTCCGGACCGCACACATTATCCTGAGGATATTCTGGAGATAATTTCGCCGGTTTATCTGCGTGGCGAACTCAATCTGAAGGACGGAGATGAGCTAAGAACAAGGGTGGTGGTCTGAATATGGGTGGCATAAACATCCCGGAGTCGGTAAAACAGGGCATAGAGCAAGTGAAACAGGGTAAACTTGTATTGATATACGATGCAGAAGATAGAGAGGGTGAGACGGACTTTGTAATACCTGCCTCTTCTGTGACTCCAAACGAAGTCGCGTATTTTAGAAATACGGCCGGTGGTCTTATTTGCATTGCTATTCATCCTATTGCAGCAGAGAAGTTGGGTCTTCCACTCGTGAGCGATATTTTGATAAACGTGAATGATAACTTCGCTTTTCTAAGAAGATTAGTGGAAGGAGAGGGTGACCTTTCTTATGATAAACGCTCTTCTTTCTCGCTATGGGTAAATCATCGTGATACATTTACGGGTATAACTGATATAGACAGGGCATTGACGCTAAGGAAGATAGGTGAAGCGGTGGATAAAGTATTACAGGGGGATGACAATACATACACTTTTCACACGGAATTTAGGACTCCAGGACATGTTTCTATATTACGGGCTGCTGATGGATTGCTAGAGGAAAGAAGAGGTCAGACGGAACTTTCCGTGGCATTAGCGTTGCTTGCCGGTATATCTCCGGCAATGGTAATATGCGAGATGCTAGACAACGAAACAGGTACTGCACTTCTTAAAACGAATGCGAAAGCTTTCGCATCAGAACGGGACATCATTTTCATCGAAGGGAAGGAGATAATAGCAGCTTTTCACGCTTTTTTGGGGTAACATCCGCTTCTCCGATCTTAACACAAGGTATATCGCCAATGTAGCTTTTTGCTACCAAATCGGTACAAAATTAACTACATATTGTCAAAAAAGAAAGGCCGCGTTTGAGAGCCTTGCTAATTTTACCTATCTATCCACCGAAAAATGGTTCTTCGCGGTCATCGAGGCAAGCTCAGTCCCGAGAACAAAAATGGCCTGCTTGTGCTCTTCTTTGCTCCGGTGTACCTGGAACGGAGTAATACCTAGCCCATTGTATTTCTCAAAATCCCAGCCTAACTCGCCATCCTCACAATATTTCTTCAATTGAGCCAATAACATGTGCAGATGCACTAGCTCTTCTTTTTTCATATTGATCACGTGATATATATAATATCATTAAGCATATTTAAAGGTAGCAGTGCCTTTACTGAGTGCTTACGCCACTTACCCGCCTCCTATAGCTCTTACTTCCCCTGCCCATTTTTATAAAAACTTTAATACTCTTATAGGGTTATTTCTAAATGCCGCTGTGGCTTAGGGGTAGAGCGGCTGATTCGTAATCAGCAGGTCGTGGGTTCAAATCCCACCAGCGGCTTTCTAAACGATGCAATCCAAAACAGAGAATAAGACCTTATTACAAAAGGTAGATAACTTTAGTGAATGGTATAATGAGATCCTTAAGCGTGCAGAGGTATTAGACGTCCGGTATCCGGTGAAGGGCGTGTATACGTGGTATCCTTATGGATACAAACTGAGAAATCTTACTTATTCTATATTGAAAGCTCTAATGGATAGAGAACATGAAGAAGTGCTGTTCCCGCTCTTGATACCAAAAGATGAGTTGATGAAGGAGAAGGAGCACATAAAAGGGTTTGAAGATGAGGTCTTTTGGGTGACAAAAGGTGGAAGCACAGACTTGGACATCCCTCTTGCTCTCCGACCCACTTCAGAGACCGCGATATATCCCGTGTTTAAGGTCTGGATAAGGTCGCATCGCGATTTACCTATCCGTATATATCAGGTAGTGAACACTTTTCGGTATGAAACAAAGCATACGAGACCCCTCATTCGACTGCGTGAGATAACTTCTTTTAAAGAGGCACATACTGCACATGCAAGCCGAGCAGATGCCGTGAAGCAAATAAAAACCGCTATTGCTACATCTCAAGAGTTCTTTGACCTGCTTGCTGTCCCCTACATAATTACAAGGAGACCAAACTGGGACAAATTCCCGGGATCTGAGTATTCTATTGCCTTTGATACGCTTATGCCCGATGGCAAGACGATGCAAATCGCTACCTGCCATTTGCTTGGCGAGAGCTTTGCAAGAACTTTTGATATAAAATATGAAGATGAAGACGGCGCTTTAAAGTTCGTAAATCAGACGTGTTATGGCATTTCGGAAAGATGTATCGCCGCTGTAATAGCCCTTCATGGTGACGATCATGGCCTGGTGCTGCCCCCAGAGGTCGCACCCATACAGGTTGTTATCGTACCTATTGTATTTTCAAGCAAGGGAAAAAGTGAAGCGGTGGAAAAAGCTTGCAGTGATGTGTACGAGCGCTTGAAAGAAGGGGGAATAAGAACTTTTTTGGATGACTCCGAGGAAAGACCTGGCGCGAAGTACTACCGATGGGAGATGAAGGGAGTACCTTTGAGGATAGAGATAGGGCCTCGAGATGTGAGCAGCAACAACTGTGTATTTGTAAGAAGGAT
>JAUWVD010000056.1 GCA_030617585.1 Candidatus Methanophagales archaeon | reverse complement strand
AAGAGGGGATAATTGATTGCGTCTGTAAAGCATGCTCAACTCAGACTGGTGCGTTAGAAAGTGCAGAGGAGCAAGAGCTGCCGATATGCGGTGAGATGTCCGGGCATCCGAGCTTATCAAGATACATAGAAGCGGGATACGAAGTGATAGTATTCTAAAAGGAGGTGAGGACAAAATGGCAAAAGCAATCGTAATTTATGAAACTACGTATGGATATACAGAAACGATGGCAAAAGCTATCGTAGCTGGACTGAAAGAGGCTGGAGTTGATGTTGAATTGAAAAGGGCTTTGAGTGCAAAGGCTGATGACCTCAAAGACGTTGACGCGGTGGCTCTTGGCTGTCCAACGTACCATCATGACATGATCACCACGGTGAAGACGTTCCTTTTCGAGATGAAGAAAGCGGACTTGAAAGGTAAGGTAGGAGCAGCATTTGGGTCTTATGGCTGGAGTGGTGAATCTATCGAGATGATAAGCGATACAATGAAGCATATCTTCGGGATGGAGATGATAGAACCCGGATTGAAGATGAAAGGCACGGAAGTACTTACAGGTGAAAAAGAGTGTAAGGAGTTCGGCAAGAAGATTGCGGCGAAGATGACCTGACAATGTCCGGTTAACCGCAGAGTTCATGGAGACTCCGTGTTCTCTGCCGTAAATTTAAAATATGAGAAGGATGGTATAATAAAAAGGAGGTAGATGAAAAATGGCAAAATGGATATGTACCGTCTGTGGCTATATCTACGACGAAGAAGAAGCCGGGACGGCATTTAACGATTTACCTGACGATTGGGTATGTCCCGTCTGTGGTGCAGGCAAAGGCGCATTCAAGAAGGAGGATTAGTATGGAAGAGATAAAGCCAGGAATCTACTGGGTCGGCGGTAAGAAGTAGGTAAGAAGTTAGGAGAAGTTATCAAAAAATGGCAAAAGCAATAATAATATATGAGACACGTTCGGGCAATACAGAAATGATGGCAAAAGCAATCGAAACGGGCCTGAAAGAAGCAGGAGTTGAAGTCGAACGGAAAAAGGCTGCACGTGCAAATGAAGATGACCTCAAAGACGTGGATGCCGTAGTTCTCGGCTCTCCAACGTATGTTCGTAACTTGATAGCAGCGATGAAGACGTTTCTTTTCGTGATGGATAAAGCGGACTTGAAAGGCAAGGTTGGCGCGGCATTTGGGTCCTATGGCTGGAGTGGCGAATCCATTGAGATATTGACAGAAACGATGAAGAATCTCGCCGAGATGAACGTGATAGAGCCGGGACTGAGAATAAAACGCGGACCAACCGAAAAAGGGCTGGAAGAATGCCGCGAGTTCGGTAAGAAGATTGCAGAGAGGATAAAATAAAAAAGAGGTAAATGAAAAATGGCGAAATGGATATGTACCGTGTGTGGCTATATTTACGACGATGAAGAAGCAGGAACGGCATTTGAAGATTTAGCTGACGATTGGGTATGTCCTACTTGTGGTGTAGGCAAAGAAGCGTTTGAGGAGGTGGCGTAAATGAGTCTTAGCCGAGAACTGAAACCGAACATTTACGCGGTGGGGGCAATTGACTGGGACCGGAGATTATTTGATGAACTTATACCGCTGCCTGATGGAACGAGCTATAACGCATATTTGGTGCGTGGAAGCGAAAAAACGGCGCTGATTGATACCGTGGACCTGACCATGACGGATGTGCTAGTAAGAAATCTTGAAGACCTTGGAATTAAAGATATAGATTATGTCATAGCCAATCACGCTGAGCAGGACCATTCAGGATCGTTAGCCCCAATACTCGCGTTATATCCCCACGCTAGGGTTGTTTGCACACCAAAATGCAAAGATATGCTTATGGATTTGCTTTTGATACACCCGGATAAAATCATAACCGTGGAGGATAGAGAGGTTATATCTCTGGGCGACAAAACACTGGAGTTCATTCATGCATCTTGGGTTCACTGGCCCGAGACGATGCTGACGTATCTACGAGAAGACCGGATGCTTTTTACTTGCGATTTCCTCGGTTCGCATCTTGCAACCAGCGACCTGTTTGTAACCGATGAGGCAACAGTCTATGAGGCAGCCAAGCGATACTATGCAGAGATTATGATGCCTTTTAGGATAGCTATTAGGACGAATCTGCACAGGATAAAGGATCTGGAGCTAAATATAATAGCACCGAGTCATGGGCCGGTCCATAATAAGCCGGACTTCATACTCAATGCTTACAGGGATTGGGCTTCTGACGATGTGAAGAATGAGGTAATCATACCTTATATCTCAATGCACGGCAGCACGAAGAAAATGGTAGAATACTTCGCAGAGGCTTTGATTGAACGGGGCATAACAGTAAAGCAGTTTAATCTGTCAGAACAGGATATAGGTAAATTAGCGATGGCTTTTGTAGATGCAGCTACTGTTGTGATCGGGTCTCCAACCGTTCTGGTCGGCCCGCATCCGAAAGTCGCTTATGCTGCTTATCTCGCAAACGCATTGAGACCAAAACTGAGATTCGCATCTATCATCGGCTCTTACGGTTGGGGCAGCAGGATGGTGGAACAAATTTCGGATATGATACCCAACTTAAAGGTAGAACTGCTAGATCCTGTTGTTGCTAAAGGAGTGCCAAGCGAAGAGGTGTTCAAAGCATTGGATCGGTTAGCAGATGAAATTGAGAATAAGCATAAGGAGCTGGGTATAATTATAGAATAGAATAGAATAGAAAAAATAGCAAAGCATAAAAAGACACGGCGATAATAAAAAACACTGTGATTAAAAATGAGCGAACTGCAACATTTGTTGAAAGAGTCCGGATATTCGGATAAAGCCATTGAGTACTATCTGAACAAAGTGAATGTCGGTGAGCTAAGCGAGCCAGATGCTCATGCTGTATATACGGGACCCTGTGGCGATACAATGGAGATTTTTTTGAATGTAGAAGATGGCGTGATAAAAGAAGCGAAGTTCCAGGCAATAGGCTGTGCAGGTGCTTTTTCGTCTGGCTCTGCCCTTACAGAAATGATCATCGGGATGACATTAGAAGAGGCAGAAAGGATAGACGAAGAGGAAATAATAGAATCTCTGGGTGGGATTCCAAAGCAGAAGGTACATTGCACTTGTTTATCTAAAAGGACGTTGCAAAAAGCTATTAAGGATTATAAAGAAAAGGATAAAATATAAAAAATGGAAGAAAAAGAAAAGAAGAAAGACCTGTTAGAGAAAGGCGCAATTGTCCAACGGGATTATGAAACATATGCGATTGCGCCGCATATCCCAGGAGGAATTTGTGAGCCTTCTACCCTTAGAAGAATAGCGGATGTCGCTGAGAAGTACAATGCAAAGGCGTTAAAATTGACCTCGGCGCAAAGAATAGCCATTGTGGGTGTAGCGGAAAGCAATATAGACGCTGCCTGGCATGACCTCAACATACCTCCGGGTTATGCTATTGGGTTGTGTGTCAGAAGTGTAAAAATCTGTCCGGGAACAACGTTTTGTAAGCGAGGCAAACAAGATTCGGTGACGTTAGGTATGGAATTTGACAGGAAGTACCACGGAATGACACTACCCTCAAAGTTCAAAATCGGCGTCTCCGGTTGTAGCAATAGCTGTGCGGAGTCATGGATAAAAGACCTGGGCTTTATCGGAATGCCAAAGGGCTGGAAAGTGGTAGTTGGTGGTTCTGCAGGTGCCGCTCCTGCAATTGCAGAAGTTCTGGCTGAGAATTTGAACTATGACGAGGCTATTGATACCGCTGATAGAGTCATCAACCACTACAAGAATTGTGGCACTAAAAAGCGATTGGGTAGATATATCAAAGAGATAGGATTTGAAGAGTTCAAAAGGGAGATATTATGAACACCACAGAAAAGGAGGAGACACCGCTACTCGTAACAGAAGTAGAGGGCAAGGAAATACCATGGGACCCCACGCAACTGAGGAGAGTCCAGGAACACCCTTGTTTCAGTAAGAACGCTGCCCATTTATTTGGTAGAATACATCTCGCGGTAGCGCCGAAGTGTAACATCCAGTGTAATTACTGCCTGCGCAAATATGATTGTGTGAATGAGTCTCGACCAGGCGTGACGAGCAAGGTGCTCACACCAGGGGAAGCGTTAGAACGAGTAAAGGAAGTGCTTGAACAGGTGCATTACATCAAAGTTGTTGCCGTTGCAGGACCAGGCGAGCCGCTGTTCAACGAAGAGACGTTTGAAACATTCAGGCTTGTAAAGGAGGAGTTCCCACACCTCATAAGGTGCATGAGTACGAACGGATTGCTCCTGCCAGACCGAATTGACGAACTCGAAGAGCTGGGAATCGGCAACGTGACCGTTACGCTGAACGCCATAGACCCCGACATCGGCAAGAACATCTATTCTTTTGTCAATTACCAGGGTAAAAGATACAAAGGGCGAGAAGCGGCTGAGATATTGCTTAGGAATCAGTTAAAAGGAATAGAAGAAGCGGTAAAAAGAAAGATAGTGGTAAAAGTGAACACTGTTCTTATTCCCACGGTGAATGATAAGCACATCGTTGACATAGCGAAGAAGGTAGGGGGAATGGGTGTTTATCTGCAGAATGTCATGCCTCTCATCCCGCAATATAAGTTCGCACATATCACACCGCCAACACAGCAAGAGAAGAAGGAGATGCAAGAGAAATGTGGTGAATATGTGAAAGAGATGACACACTGCCGGCAGTGCCGCGCAGATGCTATTGGGAGACTGGGAAAAGATATCCAAGGGTGTATGTTCTCAAAATAAACGAAAAAGCGCACCCTCCACCAGAGTCATCGACTAAGACCGCTGAAAAAATGGACTTAATAGTAATATACAGCGGCGAGTTCGGTGAGCGAGTCATTGGAAACCTTATAAACTATTCAACATTCTGCATATCATGTGCAGATGCATGCACTCATTGTAAGGACGCTAAATACGGATTTGCAGACAGTATAGAGGGCTTTTTTAAGCTTATAGACACTGCTCTGCTTCCGGCATTCATTGAGGATTCTGCGGGTGAGTATTTGCCGAAGGATATTCCAAATGCGGACATAGCGATTGTATCAGAGATTCACAATGACCTTCTGCTGGAACTCCTGCCTATTTTAAAGGATTCTGGAATAAAGGCTGTGATTGTACCACAAGAGAGTGCTGCCATAATTGCAAGACCGCAGATTGAAGAGATATGCGACAGAGAAGGGATTGAGATTGTCTTTCCCAAGCCGTTTTGTGATTTGCATTTAAAGCCACCGGACGACAAGCCCGTAATTCGAAGGTTTATAGCCGAGTTCGGGATTGGCAGACCCGAAGTGAGGGTAGAAGTGGATAGAAGAGGGCGTATTACTCATGTAGAGGTGTTGAGAAGTGCTCCTTGCGGGAGTACATGGTTCGTGGCAAAGCAGTTAGAAGGCGTAGAAGTTGAGAACAAACGAGAACTTTACGATCGAATCAGCGAATCTCATCATTCCTATCCCTGCACTGCGAGCATGGAAAGGGATAAAGAACTTGGGGATACCGTCTTGCATAAAGCGGGTTACTTGATTAGGGAAGCAGTAGAAGCGGCGTTAATATAACTTCAATGTCTATTTCAGGGATAATCCTGCATACAGTGTAATGGCATTCACAGCCACTCAGATACCAGATATAGGTTCGCTGCTTCCTGCTATGGGTTACTGTGATGAACAGATCCATGACCTGGAGCAGACAATCAACTCATCCGGTTGCGATGCAGTGGTTATTGACACGCCTAGTGACCTGATGCGTGTTATTACTCTTAATAAACCTGCAACAAGGGTGCGGTACTGTATTAAGGAGATTGGAGATGCAAATTTGGAAGAGGTGATAGAGGTGTTCTTAGAACAGGTGAGTGCATGAGTCTAATAGTTGCTGCACTTGGCGGAAATGCAATAATGTGATCAGGTTCCGGACAACCGTGGAACGGGTGGCACTGAACTATAATACGCCACAGCAAGTAGAACTGGAAAGGCTGACCCTGGATGAAGCCAGACCATACCTTAGTAAGGGTCAGTTTCTGCTAAGGGAGTATGGGTCCCAAGATAGAAGCGGCTGTGGATCTGACTTGTCTGTCCACAGACGATTTACGGGCAACCGCTCTGGGCACATATCATATCGGTGGTTCTATTTGTTGCACTCCGAAATTATTTCAAGGATTGATGATAGCGAGGGAAAATTATTTATACATCCTTGCGTTTAGGAAATACAGGGAGGTGAAAAAGAGAAAAAATGGAAATAAAGAAGATAGAAAAACTGCTTATATTTGTGAATTCGGGCATGGACAGACCTTTCAGCCAGTATGCGAGCTATGTTGTTGCATTTACGGCGAAGAAAATCCATAATATCCCTGACGTTATGGTGTATTACGGACCACAGGGAGTAGAAGTAGCGAAGAAAGGAAATCTGGCGAAATTGGTGTGCTCGGCAGAGGTGAAGGAACTCATTGCTGGACAGTTTGAGGATTTAAATCCCAAGGACCTGCCAGACGACCTGGAACAGCTGGCGATGTTTGTAAAGGACTCTCTGGGCGTGAAAATCGGCTCGTGTGCGACATTCCACGTTGTTAGTGAATTCGCTACCTCAGTAGAAGACACAACAAATATCGAAGATTTTATAATGCCCGTGAAAATTCCGGATGCGGTGGAAGCGGCACTTACTGCGGATAAAATCATATTTTTATAATTACCGTCTGTCTGCTACCATCCACCCTTCTCTTTTTTTTCTTCCGATAACTTTTTTGAGTAGTGACGAGACGGACACGAAAAAAATCGAAAGATATTTAATTTAATGTCTACTGAATTGATTTAATGGCAGAAAGTTTAATAAATAGGAGAACAAAAGAGGTAAAGAAAATGGCTGAAGCGGAAGATAAAGATGGAAATGGAGTAGAGACCACTGTCGTTTTGATAGGACATGGGAGCAGATTGCCATATAAC
>JAUWVD010000006.1 GCA_030617585.1 Candidatus Methanophagales archaeon | reverse complement strand
AATGAGCAGTGCTCGCTGATAGGGACGAGAAGCGGCGCACCAGTCGCGGCTACGTACGCGGTACTCAAATATCTTGGTAGAAACGGCTTGAGGGCGATTGTAGATGACTGCATGCAGCTAACGAGGATGTTAGTGCGCGGTGCAAAGGCGATGGGCATTTACCCGGTGATAGAGCCGGTTATGAATGTGGTAACGTTGCGTTTTCCTGATGTTGATCGGGTGGCGAAAGCATTAGAAGCAAGAGGATGGCAAGTTTCTACGACAAGAGCGCCAAAGGCGCTTCGGTTGGTGATAATGCCGCATGTGACTGAAGATACGATAGAAATGTTTTTGAACGATTTGGAGAATGCAAAATGACAAAAAGCAAGAAGGTTTTTGGGTTTGTTGCAGTTTTGGCGATAGCGATGGTTATGAGTGGATTTATTGCGATGGCTTCTGCTGATATTACATCGGAAAGCGATGGAAATGCTTCATCCGCCATAAACTATGATATTAATGATTCGTTTATGCAAGAGAATGGCTTGCCAACTCAAGTAGCTCTGAAAGAGAATGCATATCATTATAAATATTCATTAGATGGAATAAACGATAACCTGTACACTGAGTGGTGGTATTTCAACGTATATAACGAGGAAATGCAGTTCCTAGTCTGTTATTTACTTTTTGATCCCGGTAATCTGACCGGTATTGGAGATGCCGAGGTGCTTGCGGTTGTATATGATGGCATGCCACTGATCGGATTTACGTCAACATCGGTGTCCGATTTCACAGCAGATTATGAGAAGCCAAATGTTACGATCGGCTCAAATACACTGCTTGCACTGAATGATACAACAGTTGTGGTCAATGGCAGTTGCTATGATATTTATCTAAATATTCCGATTCAGTGGAACCTCAGATATACCATGGATGTGGGATCTTGGTTCGGAGCACCTGAGCCCATGCTTGTTGGACACAGGCCTGATGACTGGATGCAGTGGTTGAGTTATATGACCGGCGCAAACGTGCAGGGCACCATTACCATTGGCGGAATTACCTATAATATGTCTGGTAGAGGGTATCATGATCATAACTGGGGTGAATGGCTCTTTGATGACCCGTATTGGAATTGGGCGCAAGTCAGTGTGCCCGAAGAGAATGTCAGCTTGATCCTCGGCGATGTGATCGTGCCGCCAGCGCGCAACATCATGATGGCGTTTAAATACAATGAAACAACGATAACATTCGATGAAATCAATCTGTCATACACAAGCTATGGATTTGATCCGACCACATCGAAACTATACCCGGATGCATACCACGTGACCGGAAACGGTGATGAATACAGCATAAATGTCTCGATTAACGTAATTAAGAATGTTCCGCTAGTAAGGTCATTCCCTGGAGCACTGCCAGATTATGTGATATACGAACAGGTTTCGGATTACGATATAACGCTGTTTAAGGCGGAAGAACTGGTTTATAGCCTCAATCAGGGTGGATTCTCAGAATATACAACGCACGTGGTACATACGATATATGGCCGGGTGCTGAATGCAGAGGGTGCATTGGTCACTGTTACCAATGCGAGAACGGGCGTGTCAAAACAGAGCACTGTGGCATCCGGATACTATAGTGTGGATGGCGATTTTCTGGATTATTTGATCAATGATACCTCGCCTTGGGTGGCAGATGGTGATATTATGCACATAGAGGCGGTTAAAAATCAAAATATGAGTGACACTACCCTGATTGTAAATATGAGTGTGGATAAGCAACAGGCTACCGATATAAGCCTTCAACCACTGCCAGAGTAGTTGTTGACATAGGCCATGGAACGTATCTAATCCTGGATACACTGGAATATGGGCGAGAAGATGCAGAAGAGAATAGGGAACTCTTTGAAGATGAATGGCCAAGAATATGTGAAGAGCTAGGGATTTAGACGGGCATGCTTGTAAAAGTAGCTAAATAGACATAATGTATTTGTATAAGCTTTTTGTATTGTTATGCTTTATAGGTATAATTACTGAACGTGCGGAGAAAATGCAAAGAAATATAATACTTATATTGCTGCTTTACGCGGTGATTTTATGTTATATATTCACGCCGGTAGTCATAGCGAATGCAAAAGGGTACGAAGTGACTTTTGCTTTACCGGATACGAGTGTAATAGGGTCTGATTTGCTTATCAAAGGCACCGCTACTGGTGGAGACACCGTTGATATCGCAATTGGTGATATAATGGCGACAGTTGATATACCCATAGATGAAAACGGTAGATTCATTAAAAAAATCACACTCGATCCTGACACAATGGTTATTGTAATAAAAGCGTACGTAAATGGTCCAAAAGATCGAGATGGTAACCCCGTGGAAGTAAAGGTAGGGGAAAGAATTCCAGAAGATTTAGGGATATTAGATAACGGAAATACTCAGGTAATAATGACTGAGCCAACGCTATCAGCAGAACAATCAACAAATTTCGTTGCTCGGAATGGTACATATTCAATAACAGGCATTGCACCAGGATCCGATTGTGTAGATATTGTAATTGTCGGTCCAAAAGGGAGTTATGGGGTTGGAATAGATGGTGGCTATGGGATTACAGTCTATTGTGTTCCCGTTTCTAAAACAGATTATACTTTTTCGAAGACAATTAATATTGACAAAAACGCGGATGAGGGGCGATATATTGCATTGATATTGAGTCCCGGACTCGATCAGGAATATGGATATGGGTATTTTTTTATATACGATAAAAAGGTGGTAGAATGGGAGAAGAAGGAAGATCGCATTGCAGATCTTATTACCTCGGGTATATTCGATTTAAAGACACAACCAGGAGCTCTTGATTTATTAACGAGCAAAACAATTAATGCTACGAGCGGCGATGACCTTTCACAATCGTTCTCATTTATTGTTGGAAACGAGACAGAGGAGTTTGTGCCGCCGAAAACAAGCCTGGATGTAGCGCAATTAGCTAATATTGCTACAAAAGGCGATAACTATCAGGTCTCGGGGACTTGTTATGGCTCGAATTTCGTGAGCATCGTTACAATCAGTCCAAAAGGTGGGCCAGGAAATGGAACATGGGGTGTTGGACCGGGTTTCAATATATCTACCGTACTCATGAAAAACCATAGTTTTTCAAAGATCTTTCCTCTAGATAAGTGTGCTGATCTTGGCAGATATGAGGTATTAACATTAAGTCCCGGTAGGAATGGTATTTATGACGGAATTGGCACGAGTGATTTGGAGAAGGGCCTATTTAATGAATATGGTGGTTATGAGTGCTTAGCAAACTATAAAACACAAGAAGAACTCGTTGCTATAATTAGAGATGCAACAATTGATGCAGCGGGTAGCGATGACCTCATACAGGAACTACAATTGACAATCAAATCTCCTTATATCATCTTAGAGGACATTGAAGACGTTCTAATTGGGGACACACTTAAAATAAATGGCAAAACGAACAGAGAGCAGGGAACAAAAATTAGGATAACCTCAAGATCTGACAATGTGGCTTTACCCATGGCTATTGAAGAAGTTGAATGGCCAACACCGGATGAAGGTCTGTTCACAGCAACAATTGAGACCGCTGAAGCAGTTATGGGAACTTATGTGATTGAAGCAGAAGACGGAGTGTGCTATGACCGTGTAGATGTGAACATTGTTGAAACACTTCCAACTGCCATGCTGACATTACCAAATATGTCCCTTGGTATAGGCATAGCAGATCGGTCTTATCCTCTTTTGAATCACTCTCTAATTGAGACATCAACGCAAAGTCCAACATCTACATCACCTCTTGGGATTGAAAAGATAACTGAGTCTATAAGTGATTTCATCGTCTTTCTCAAAAAGGATATTAGATGGGTGATAAGTATCACCATTGCGATTTTCATATTACTGATTGGACTTGCAAATATTCGTAGGGAATACGAAAAGAAGAAAAAGGAACATCAAGAGCGATTAATAAATAAAAACTCCATGATCCAAGGGGACACCCCTGAGCATGAAGGAGATAAAATGTTTTTATATGAAAAAATAAAGCGAAAACTTAAAGGATTTGTATATTATATGAGAAACTATGTGCTTTCTTTAAGAATTTTGAGTTGGGTAATGTTAATACTCAGTATAATGGCTATTATCGATTATATCTTCTTATTTTTTGAACTCCATTATGTTCATTTAGGAGTTCTTGTATCCGCTTTAGGAATAACTGCGTCTATTTTGATATTTGAGAAGAAAAGGGTGGGTCTCATTCTTGCTTTAATTTGGTCTGCATTACAGTTCTTATCATTACAAATAGATTCTTTTGGTTTTAATTTCATCCAATTTTTGGATTTCCGTTTTTATTTTAGTATCGGTGATGCAGATTTCGGAATAAATCTCTTTGCGATTGTATTATTCTGTTTATTCTTTATAAAAAGGAATGAATTGGATATTTAGTAAACAACGATGTTATGATTCTTTCGCTGCAGGTATAAACCCATGTTTAAATAACCTGCTCCTGATTGATAAGTCTATAGCGAGCTTTTCTATTTAAATCTCTTCCCTTACGGCCTATAAGAAGGTCGAGTGGCAAAAAGTTTGGGATTTTTTCATCGTATATAACGTATAACTACCTCCTATTTAAGACGCAGATTTACACTGATTTACACGGACTTATTCAAGTTTGACCTTGTTGATCATTATCATCTATGTTAATCTGCGTTAATATGTGTCAATAATTGATTTTAGTTTGTTCCAGTTATTTAGCATCTTTCCCACGCCGATAAAACCTGCGTTTCAAAACCTCCTTCTCCGATTCGATGATAAGCCTGATCAGGTCTTCGTTTACCGCCCCTTCTTCTTCTAAGATTTCACTTGCATCTTCCGGTTTAATCCCTTTACCCGCCAGTGTAATTAACGCAGCCTTACCGTAGTTAGAAACCAAGTCAGCCGATTTTATCGCATCTTTAACCATCCCTCCCTCTTTTTTACTCTTTACTTTCCGTATCTCGCGCTTGACCAGCTCCTCATCCGCTTGTACCGCACCTATACGCATCGATTCGCATTCAGGACATTGCAGAGCATCCACATCATGTATCCGCATTACCGCTACATACCGCCAGCAGTTTGTGCATACAAAAGTCAACGACTCGTCAAGCAACCTCGCTTTCACATACTTTATTATTACCTTATGCATCCTATCGGGCGGTATCAGCTCATAGCCCCTTTTTATTACCTCCACGATTCCCGCAACAGGGCTAACGTCATCGCCTTTTATCACACTGATTTTTAGCTCGCCCTCGTTTATCCGCTTTAACAGCTCGACCGTCTGTTTTATATCTACATCTTTATCCTGAGCTTCTCTTATAGCTTCATCGAATACCGCAGAGCCATCAAAACTCCTTATCAGGTTGTCAAGGTCCAGATCACTCATTGATGCTTTCTTCGCTATAGCTCCGAATCGTCTCGCTACATGTATAAACCTATGCTTAAATAACCTGCTTCGGACTAATGAGTCGATAGCGAGCTTTTCTATTGCTCCTGTTGATAGCGCTAAGATAATCGCCTCAACCTCTTCCGGCTCCAATTCGGATTCGGTTCTCAGCATTATCCGGTAAGGGTCTTGCTGCACGCCCACGGGAGCACCTATCTTGTCTGATATAACAGTAGCAAGGATCATAGCTAACGTCCTATTTACAAGCAGCCCGAACGAGCATTGTAAGATTATATATTCATTCCACCGTTCGAGCGTTAGCAGCTTATCTGTCGGTACGGGATAACCGCCTTTCTCTTGCTCTATTACTTCATCTAAAGCGCGGGTAATTGTCTGTTCGCTACAAGAATAGCGCTGTACGAGCTCCTTACCTATCTCTGCAACCGCCTTACCACTTTCAAGCTCTTCTTCCAGACCACCCCGAATCTTACCTACCTCGTTCGCAACAGGATAAGGAACTGGAATCTCCTCTCCTACCCAGCTTGGGATAGCACCAGTCGGGTCATCTTCGTGCTTTACGTATATCCTATCGCCATACACGTGCAATATCTTCCATACACGACCACCTTCGATGAACTTGTTCCCGGCTTTGGCGTATTCAGCAACAAAGGCTTCGTCCAAAACGCCTACGGGTTTGTCATCGTCGTCAATGACCAAGAACTGCCTTACTTCCGGAATCATGGACAAATGCTCGAAATAATAGTTATATAGTGGCTTTATCTGTTTTGGTCTCATGAATACTTTCTCTTCGGCAGAGAACCACAGAAGCCGTGGTATTCGTGAATGCATATAGGTCAAAACGGAGACTAATTCATGCTCCTCAAGGTCCCTATAGGGGTATGCTTTTTTTATCAGTCCCAAAGCGTCTTCAAAGCTCCATCGCCCTTGCGCCAAAAGCAATCCCGCTATTTGATGTGCCAGAACATCAAGCGGCTTCTCCGGTATGCCAGCAGGCTCTAAATCATCTGTAAGGGCTTTGCGACAGATCACTAACGATTCCAGTGCGTCGTCCGAATCCTGAACAACTATCGCACCATTTGCAATCCCCCCTATTCTATGACCGCTTCTGCCGATTCTCTGCAGCAGCCTTGTCACCTGTCGCGGTGAGTTATACTGAATAACAAAATCCAGCCGACCGATGTCTATACCTAGCTCTAAGGAACTCGTGCAGATAATACCCTGTAGTTTGCCGTCTTTAATACCTTTCTCTACGTTAAGTCGTGATGGCTTGGATAGCGAGCCATGATGAACACCCACAAGGAAGTTCAAATCCCAGACCCGGAACCGGCTTCCAAGTATCTCTGTTATCGAGCGAGTATTTGTGAATATCAATGTAGATTTATGCTCTTCGACCAGTTTCTTCATCAACTGTAACCGAGCGGCGACTTCGGGATATGTATATAGCTCTTCCGCCAGCTTATAATCGTCCGAATCGGCTCGTGGATAAAAAACCTCCACCGCTATTGACCTGGCTATCGGGACATTGATTATCTCGCATTCTCGTTCTGTCCCGACCAAGAATTTCGCCACTCGATCTGGCGAACCAATAGTGGCGGATAATCCAATAACCTGGAACTCGGCTTTCTTGAGGTACCGGAGCCGCTCCAGTGCAAGAGCAAATTGAGTGCCTCGCTTGTCACATGCGAGTTCATGCACTTCATCTACAATTACCCATTTGACAACTGCTAGGTGCTGACGCATAATCCTACCGGGTATTATCGCCTGTAACGTTTCCGGTGTGGTAATAAGAATATCAGGTGGGGCCATTGCCTGTGCCTCTCTTTCCCTATTCGAGGTGTCGCCATGTCTCACGCCTAGCCTCAGGTCAAGTCGTTTACACCACCATTGTAACCGTTCAAGCATGTCCCTATTCAATGCTTTTAGTGGAGTTATGTAAAGGACTTTTATTCCTGCGCCTCGTTCTGTTCGGATTAACGCATCTAAGACGGGTAAAAGTGCTGCTTCTGTCTTGCCACTCGCGGTTGGCGCAATCAATAATACGTTCTTGCCCTCTGTTATGTACGGGATAGCCCTAGTTTGTGGTTCGGTGGGACTCGAAAACCCTTTTTCACCTATTGCTTTTTGAATAGGGCTCGAGAATAAGGAGTATATGTTGGGTTCCAGTACCATATTTGTATTTGTATAGCGGGGGTTAAAAAACCACGAGACTCGTGAAAATCCGTGTAATCTTGTAGCTAGCTAAACAATTACAATTGCATTTATAGTTTTCGCAATAGTGATATAAAAGAATTAAACAGTATCTTATATATAGTGTTCTTACCAAAAATAAACGAGATTCTTACTATTGTGGGACAAGAGATGTGTGCACATTCGGGGTCTATTATGCTCGTCAATGAAGAGACAGGTGAACTTGAGATGGTTGCTACTTTTGGTCTCCCGGGCGATTATATCGAAAAGGTTTACTTTGACGCTAGCGCGGCAAGTTTGGCTACAAGGATGAATATTGCCTGTTTGTGATCTTCCTTACTCCTGTGCACCTGGAAAGGCGAGATGTCCAGCTCGTTATACTCCGAGAAATCACAGCCCAAATCATTTTCTTCACAATACCGCTTTATCTGTGCCAATAGCATATGCAGGTGTACTAGCTCTTCCTTTTTCATCTTCACACTTGGTCAGCGCATTCAACTTTTGAGATAATGTCTACTTGTAATTGCAACTATTTAAAGTTTTCTACCAGTCGCCTCTGCATATCCTAAGATTTTTCAAAATCATATTAAAATTTTATCTGTCCCTTCTATTTCTCCGCCTCTCATTTTCTTTTCGACCCCAGCAAACCGTGAGCGATCACTCCCCGCCTAAGAACGCCTCCAGCATCTCCGGATCCACTCGCATATTCAGGATTCTGATGGGTTCTGCCTTCTCGTAAATATTCTTCAAGTTACCCTGCTTCTTATACGAAGCAAGCTTCCTTACGCCCTTTAGCTCCGATTCAGAAAGCTTCTTCATTTCTATTGCCCCTTCTTCTTCCGCTCGCTTCACCAGTTCCTTGCCTGCATCACTTCTCGTTATCACAGTTGACCATCCAAATTCGGAGCCTATTGAACCAACAGACACATCAGCGAACTCGGCAGCAAAATCGTAGCAATAGTCGCACGCTTCACGCACGCAGTCGCGCATATTTTTTATCGGCGTTTTTAGCTCTTTACCCGCCTTTGTATAAACGATGAAACTACCCTTCTTTATGTTGAACTTCTCAACATCTTCTATCTGCGTGCCCAACTCTAGCAGCTTATTTTTGAGCATAGGCATGTCAAAAGTTTCTGAGCAGAGTAGCCCAATCAGTAACTTCACCTTATCTGCACCAACATCAAATCCCTTTGACAGTTGTACCTTCCTCATACCCTGTATGTGACATGGCAACCCGACGAGAGCGACATTTTTATAGCCCTGTTCAAAAGCATCTCCAACACCAGATACAGAAGGGCACTGTGTATATTTCGACCCGGCAGCAGCTAATATGTCCGCCTTTTTTGTCGCTACGAACGGTTCCGCTACCCAGTCTTCAGATGTCTTTGATACCACCGCGGCGTCTATCTCTCCGTGTTCAAGCAAGAATACCAGTAATGCCGATACAACTCCGCCATCTTGTGCCTTCTCTATTATCGCTTTATCAGTCGCTCTTGCGGTTAATATGTCCCCCTTGTAGTATCCCAAAAGGTTATCGGTTCTTATCTCGCCAAACACAGCCCTTTCTACTTCAAGAGGTGCGAAGAACGTCCGTGGACAGAAATCATAGCACGCACCGTGTATCTCATAGCATTTCTTCTTCGTCACGGGTATCTCATTCTCATAAGTTATGTATTCTTTACAGAATGCACCACAAGTGCCACAGTAGCAGCACAGACCGTTATATATCACTTCTGCTTCTAAATCCGTTATGTTCCCTTTCTCTTTTACCATGGCAATCACCTCTTTATACTTTCTACCAACTTATCCAGCATATCCTTATACTCTTCTTCCATCCTCGGCATGATATTCGTGAAACTCATCCTCGCATTCGGATGGTAATATCGGTCAATAGAAACCGTACGTACCAAAGGCTCAGTTGCGAAATTCTTCAAACACGAAAGCATCTGCGATGCGTAATAATAGATGATGCCATAGAAGATCACGAAATCGTAATTCCCCTCGCCATCCAGACCTTTCCAGTTCGGGTCGCGTAAATAATTGGTGAGTTCATGCAAGTTGTAATAGTGTACGTTCTCGGTGTATTCTTTTTCTACAAAACCTCTTATGCTGTGCCCCGTTGCTGCTATGGGTATCCCCTTTTTACCTATTTCTATCGCTATTTCCACAAAGAAATCGTCACGCAGCATCTCTGAGCCAACCACGAGTAACGGCTTCCTTGCACTCGATATATAACTCCCTATCACTTCCGGCGGTGCAACATCTCCTATCTCAGGACCCGCGATATTCGCCACGTCAAACGGTATTTCTATTCCCATTTTTTACCACCCTTATTTCTTCCCTCTTATCAACCTTTCTAAATTCGTCGGGTTAAACGAGGGATTATATCCCCTAATCGGACCTTCTACTATCTTCTTCTTCTTCCAGTCTATCTTCCAGCTTTGCTCGTCCTCCAGCTTCTTCAGTAGCTCGTTCCGCGTAGCAATCGGAAGGTCACTTGCCCCCCTCACGAATAGGTGCCAATCCGGCGGATATGTGCTAAGATACTTCTGGTTGAGGTCTATGTAATGTGTCAGTTTTATAGACCGTCCACGATCGGTATCCGAAGGCCGGAAGCAGAGCTTTGCCATCATCGGCAGCGCTTCCTCTACCGTTTCACACGCCACGAGTAGGTCTTGCGGACCCGGCTCGACATAAACCTCCGAACCATCCGTAGCATCTATCAGTTTCCAATCTTCCTTTATGTCCGGGCGACTCATAAACGCCCTTCTGTATTTCGCACCATGCGGTCCTACCACTGCGGGAACTCCAAGCCTATTAAAGCCCGTAGCGATAGAAGCCGCCTTCTGTGACATCGCGCCCCATGCGACACCACATGCGCCCACTCGGCTCAAAATATAATCTGCGATCTCTTCATAATTACCCCTCAATGGCCGTCCTGCGAATATACTTGCCACTTTTATCGCGGCACCGTGTATATGCGCATTGGAAACGCACGAGCCAATGTTCAGCACGCCTCCGGCATCGAACCTACCATGATGCGCCTCGTATATCGTTTTTCCTTCTTCATCTTTCCAGAGCGCACAATCTATCGCCATGCAACCCGTCAGCGTAACGATATAATTTCGTTCTGCAAACTCCTTTACTATAAGCCACGCATCCTTCGTACCATTGGGATAATTGCCGCAGCCTATCGGTGCTATAATACCGGGTATAGTTCCAAGTACAAGGGGGGCACCCACTTCTCTTATCTCACTGTCCCATATCGGTCCCCTACCTATTCGCATCCGCCCTTTCTCTTCTTTCAACTGTGGATAAGCCGCTTTTGTCATCACATCTACAATTGGGATATGCTTCTTACATACCTGCTCACATCTACCGCAGCCGACACAGATGTCGAACAAGTCGGCAAGTGGCTTTATGTTGCCCGCAGCGGCACTTTTATTTGCTTCGCCTATATGAAGACCGTTAGGACATGCAAGCGTACAGCCCCCGCATAGGATGCAATCGTTAACGTAATATTTGAATTCGTCATCGCTGAGTATAAACTTTAGCGACCTTCTCTTCTTATCCATTTGGAGCGCAGTCCTCACCGCAACCTCGCCTACCTGGTCAGGCTCGAGTATTATGACTCCGGGTACCCGGCCGCTAACCAGGTCGTCCACTATCTTATTCGGGTCGTCGTCAGTGCGATCCACCAGCCCGTGCATTGCCTTGTCGTTCGTTGCGATCATAGGCGACTGAACACGCTGGCAGAGTTCTAATACGTCTGCACGGATGCACTGCTCGTCTGTTACGACAACATCCGCAATGCCAGCCCGCAGTACTCGCAGTTGCCGGCCAAGTGCGGATACTATCTTTGCTTTGGTGTACACTCGCGTGGTGTCAATAGACGTACAGCAAATTCCACCGAGTTCTACCTTGTCTTCCAGGTCGTTTTCCGTTAAATACACGCCTATATCGGCAGCCGGCGGTACGTTATGCCCTATAACAATAATAACGGGTTTATTCGTGTCTATTGTACCTATACCCACATCAACTAAAGGAACGTCAGGTCCGCCGCCTTCGTGGCTCGAGGGCATTCCATAACACGCAATCTGAATAATATCCGCAGCTTCCTTGTTCAGGGAATCGAGCATACCCATGTGTAACGCTTTCGACTCGAAGTCCATGTACGAGCCCTCCTGCCCTGTATGAAGCGCATCTGCTAATTGAACTATCTGTTCCTCGACGTAACTGAATACTTCATCGTAATCGCCGATTGTTTTCGGTTTTATTCCGCATACCAATCTTGTTAGGGGCGCTTCTATATCCACTTCGGGTCCGAAATCTATCGGCACGTCCGGACCGAACTTCTTTATCATATCATGTAAAAGATGCCTACCATGGCCACAATGTGCACTACAACCCACCAAACAAGCAAGAAGGACAATCCGTCCTTGCTGCGCATCCATCCTTATTCCGCATGCACCTTTTTTGTTACCTGTGAGGTCGCATTTCCCGTATGTGCAAAGGCAGCACATGTCGCAAATAGGCGCATAAAACGGTTTGTAGCGATTCAATAGCTTAAAGTCCCAGTCTCGAAGCGTTGCGATGCGCGGCATTGGATGGGGCCCCATTGGCTCCCATTCTTCCTCTCCCTCGCCTTCAGCCTCTATCTCCCCTATGTGTATATTCACATTTTTCAAGTCGAGGATATCGACAAGCCCACCTTTTTTTATCTCTTCCATTTCTGCTCTCCTCTATCTCTATATTCCATCTCTTTCTTTTTACTTTTTAAGCTTTACGGTTTTTGTTTCTGCAACGCCATTAGTAACCCAAGCAATTTAGGAACCTAAAACGGTTGCACTCGCGCTTCACAGCAGTATCATAGTGAAAATAGTGCAACCACCGAACCAATCATTATACCGGCCATTATTAAGCCCACTATCGCTTTCTGCCATCGCTTACTACTACTATCTTTCTCCACTCTTTTCCTTTTCACCATCTCTTCTTTTTACCCCTCCTCTTAAATTTTTGATTCCGTTGGCAAATATTAGAATCGGACAATATGTATAAAGTTTCCTTGTTTATATAAATGAGTCTAGGACGCCTTATGTTATAGGTATTCCTGTAAATTTTAAGCTTTTTAATGATACTTCTGACAGCGTCTTTATATAAGTTATCCTTAAAAAATTAATATTATTAGTATTACTTGTTTAAGCTAAAGATGTGTATAGCTCCATAGAGGGAAAAGAAGGATGAGTACAGCAAAAGAAGAAGTACGAAAGATACTTGAGCAGATCCCCGATGACTCGTCGTTCGAGGATATCCAGTATTATATCTATGTGCGAGAGAAGATTGAGCGTGGGCTGGAAGATATAGAAAAAGGACGTATAATCGACCAGGAAGAGATTGAGCGAAGAATGAGTAAATGGCTCGGAAAGTAAAGTGGACCGAGGCCGCTTGGAGCGATCTGGAAGAGGCTGCGGACTATATAGCCCGTGACTCACCACACTATGCTGCAGCATTTGTTCGTGAGTCACGAGATGCTGCACGCTCATTAGCCTATCTCGCGGAGCGAGGTCGTGTAGTGCCTGAGTTTGATGACACGAGTATTCGAGAACTTTTCGTGAGGAGTTATCGCCTGATTTATCATGTGAGGGTACAGATGGTATACATTATCGGTTTTGTTCATGGTGCACGTAACTTGCATGCATTCTGGGAAAGAGAAGGGCGATCACCGCATGGAGACATCGAGTAATCGTGTAAATCGCTAATATTCTCCTTATACGCTTTTAATTGCAGCATGAAACTGTCGTGGCTCAGTCAGAGATACCTGTCCTCTTAGCGCATTATAAACCCTCTTATGATTTTTCATAAAATCTAAGTATTTGACATTGGGATTTATTCGTCAACGATACAAATAAAAAAGGTTATTCCCACGTATTCCGATCTAACAGCGGGAATACTATTGCTATTTAAACTACTACTATATTTCCTATCCACATGAAGTCGTCACTGCCTGTGGCATAAATTATATCGCTTATTATCGCCGCAATTTCCTCTTGTGTCTTGTTTGAGACATCGGTTACACCGGGTTCTGGACCTTCTCCGTCTAGATCTAAGATGCTGTCAATATAGGTATAACTGGAATCGCCGTAAGCTTTATCTCTTCCTGGGTTGAGCACGATTATCGTGTAATTACCGTTGTCTGCATCGCTATCTACTTTTAGCTTTTTGTAAAAAAAGTTATTAAAGTAGTTCGTAGAATTGCAAAATGTAGGTACGGTGTATATTGTAGTGCCATACAAACCGTCCATCCCTGTACCATTCCCGCCATCTGGTGATAATAGCACTATCTCAACGTAGTCTGAAGATGCGTTACCAAAAACATCGAAACTGTCGCCAGGAGCGACTGTCGTATTTGGGATTGTCGCATCTAAGTGTGTTTTTAGCACTAATATCACGGCCGATCCGTCTGCGCTTGTTGTGGGTGGACTTTCGCCAGGCTTTTTAGCGCAATCTAGCCACGCCTTTAGCGTTACTAATCCGGGTACGGTCATACCGACGTCGGTTGTTCTTACCTCTTTGCTGAACGTGCCGTCAGCTCCTATCACAAGATCATCCAGCTTGGCATACAGACATCAGCTACAAAGACATCAACATAGGTGCCAGTATTAGCTATACCCGTTATATCTAGCTTCTCGCCGATTACCACCGTAGATGGCAAATCAAACTTCACTCCTTTCTCGGAAACTGTTATGTCTACGGTATCATAGTCGCCAGCACGTGGACCACTTTGAACGGTTACCATTATCGTATAGTCTCCGGTATCGTTAAATTTAATTACATACTTTCGGATGCCGTCTGAATCTATAGTGTCCGTAAACGTGCACCCCCCCGTTAGTGTGTCTTCCACGCCGTCTATGAACTTTGCACCTGCGCAAGGATCTGCTTTAACACTTATCACATCGCCTGCTACACCTGTTACAGTAACTGTCACGATATCAAGTTCCATAGTACTTGTTGGCTCGGCATCAATTGAAATTTCACCTTTTAGTATCTTTAACGGTTTTACATCGCTCGATACTTCTAACCCGCACGCATTTGCTGCTTTGGACTTTACCTGGAATGTATAATCGCCTATCTTCCAATCTTTGGTTATGTGTTTGTTGCCAAAGTCCTTCAAGGCTGCCACTGTTATGCCTGTAAATTTTTGGTTATTAGCGGTCTTTTTTTTTTATGTAAATCTGTGTAATCTCATGGTTTAAAAACCATTCACTCGAAATCAGGCAACGCCGAACACGCCCGACAACGTACACAGCCCGCCTTATTCTTCTTCTGGCTTACGCCAGTATCGCGCAATATCACCGCCACCTGCTCGTATATATTGCGCATCCTATCAGGACTTGGCGGCTTCTCTTTCTCGAGCAAAGAACCTGGTATAGGACGTAGGGGCACAATAAAGGGATAAACGCCAAGTTCCGCTAATAGCTTGCTGCCATTTATAATAGATTCATCACTCTCGCCCAGTCCTACAATCACATAACTACTGACTTGACTATCGCCAAAAACATCTACACTCCGTTTCCACGCATCCACATAATGCTGAAACGGTATCTCCGCCTTGCACGGAGCCACATACTTCAGCACTTCGCGGTCGAAAGACTCACCATGAATACCCACGGTATCAACCGAATCCGAGAGCCGGTCAATAATACGAAGGTCTTTGGGCGGTTCGAATTGAGCATGAATAAGCAACCCGGTTGCTTCCTTTATCGCGCTCGCTATTTCCAGAAGGTGGTCTATACCATTGTCAGGTGTGGAAGTTGTACCCGTAGTAAGTGTTACATGCTTCACATGATCCAGCTTTTGCGCTGCAAGCGCCACTTCGGCAAGCTGTTCCGGCGTCTTCTTCGCTATTGTCGCACCACTTTTCAGTGAGAGCTCAATTGCGCAGAACTTACATCGCTTTGCCGTGTTCCAGTAAATGCAGGTCTGTATCGTGGTAGTAGCCAAGCAGTTTGCACCATGTAGAAGAGCGATTTTATAATATGGTATCCCCTCTTTAGTCTTTAACTCCTGGAACTTCGCTTGCGGGAATTTAACTTCGGTGATTCGCTCATCTTCTCTCTTGATCACATATCGTCCTCCGTCTTCGGCTTCCACTGTATATGGTGACTGAGCGACGAACCAGCTCTGTGTTGGCACGTTCACTACCGTGCCGCCAAAGAGGAACATACCTCCTGCGGCGGGTCCCGCACCCGCTTTCCTGCCCTTATCCAAGCCTGACGCTCTTGCGCCCAGACATAACAAATCCACTTTCAGATTCTTAGTTTCCATTGCCATCTCCGATCTTTACCTATCAATCTACTTATCCCATCACTTGTTATCATCCCAATGACCCTTTGGTCCCTGTCAATGACGGGTAACGCAGAAATGTTATATTGCTCCAACTTTCTTATCACCAGCTCCAGAGGCTCCTCGGAATCCGTAGTTATCACATTCCTTGTCATTATTTCCGCCAAACCCTCATGCCGCATCGCCACAGCCGTTGATATATCCCAGGCGGTTACTATCCCTTCAAGTATTCCTTCTTCTGATATAACAGGGATATGCGTAAATTGAGATTCCATCATCAATTTCGCAGCATCTGCTATACTTGCACTCTCGCGTATCGTCGCAACTTCTCGTATCATCACGTCCTTCACCGGTGGCAGTTCCTTCGTCTGTTTCATTGGTTTACAGACAGTATCTATAGGCAATCGCTCTACTGGCGGTGTCAGGAAGAATTCACCACCGCTTATCGCACTCTTCAACGCATCTGCAACTTTATTCGCCATATAAAAACTAGAAAGCGGCGAAGTTGGCACTTCCAGCCCTTCTATATCGATCGTTCCAGACTTTAACTCCTCGTATGTTACTTCTCTCATTACAGGACGTTCTCTCCTGGGAACACTAAAATCAATCACTTCTGTTGTAAGATCAGCATCCTGTACCCCTGTTTTCGCCGCTATCCTTGCATTCAATACAGGTATCGGTATTCCAATACCTACGTACAGCGTCACGCCATACCTGTATATGGTGGCACCTCTGATGTATTCCTGACTCATCTCCTTCAAGTTCCCGGAGACCATTAATGTTCCAAAGCGGCTAATAGGCTCATGCTGCGTTCCCATCCCCACTATATGGCCTTGAGCACCACCGAGGAAAATCTTTGTACCTATCCCTATGGTCTCGAAATCAGGATCGTTAGAAATAGGTGACAGTGTGCCGGCACCACAATAATTAGCATTTCGCGAATTCGGAAGTAGCGTGCCCATATAGGTGTATAATGCCCTGTCTGCTGAGTTTATTGCAACTTCATGCCGCTGAAAGGCATTTCGTGGATTTAACATAACCGCCTGATTCAGGTCTTCGAGCGTAATTGTTGTTTCTAGCTCTTTTCTGGGATAGCAATCTGTGCCAGAGCTAAGGGCCTTAACATCTATCTGCTTACCCGCTACTAAATCTTCTATTACATATCCACCGCCATAGTCTAAGCCTTTGCTCTCTGATAATTGCGTTGCGCCGATATAAGCATCTACCGCTGCGATTCCTGTATACGCTTCTACATCATTAAGCCACACTCGCTGCATTCTTATTGGCGGATCTGCCTGACCTAAGTTGATAAATGCACCTGAGGAGCACATAGGGCCAAAAGTGCCCGTGGTGACAACGTCTACTTCTTTCGCTGCTTCTTCCGCACCCAACTCGGTCACTATCTCACTCATTCTATCCGCCGTCACTACATGAACACTGCCATCCTCAATTCTTTCGTTTATCTCCTCTATGCTTTTCTTCGTCTCCGCCATACGTAAATATAAGAGAAAGACCTTTAAATATTTGTGTATTCAAAATATTTA
>JAUWVD010000189.1 GCA_030617585.1 Candidatus Methanophagales archaeon | reverse complement strand
GCCCGAAAGAGTAATCCAAACACGCGGTTTTAGCTCTGACAGCGTTATAAAAGGAACATATCTGTTCATATCACATCCTCTCGTTGGTTTTTATTCCCGTTATGCCGTATTTATCTTTGTATATAAAGTATAACTTCTACTTATTTAGGACGCAGATTTGCGCAGAAAACTATTTCCTCAAAGTATCTAATAGTCTCCTCCGTCTATTAAACCGTATATTTAAAATCCTGATTATCTGCGTTCATCTGCGTCCGATTATCAAAAATTATTCTTTCTTGATTTATTACATTCGTTAACTATTTATCAAAACAAAACTAACTATTGGAATACATGACTTAAATATGCTTGATACCGGAACCTGATGAAAGGAACTAATACCGCGCTTTTCCCGTTCCCTTCGATAAGAGAAGGACAGCGGGAGTTTATGGAAGATGTAAAGGATGCCGTAGAAGGTGGTAAAATCCTTGTCGCACATGCTCCCACAGGGATAGGAAAAACAGTTGCCACACTTGTTCCCGCATTGCAATACGCAGTGGAAAACGGAAAAACGATCTTTTTCCTCACTTCCAAGCGTAGCCAGCATAAGATCGCTATTGACACGCTCAAGCTGATAAAGGATCATGCAAAACGCGAGTTCACCACGGTTGATATTACCTCAAAGCAATCCATGTGCCCACGGACGAAACCAATACACAGGGAATTTTATTTCCTATTCAACGAATTTTGCAGGTCCGAACAGAAGAACAAAAGATGCCGCTATTTCATTAAACAGGACGAAGAAGCGCTGAGACGGATAAAAAGCGAGATAATGCATGTGGAACAGTTATGCAACTGGTGCACCAACAGAGGCGTATGTCCTTATAAAGTGGCTTTGGAAGCAGCAGGAAGTGCAGATGTGCTCGTCTGTGACTATAACTATCTCTTTTCCACAGACATCACAGAACGGGTATTGGAGAAAATAGAGAAGGGGTTAGAGGACATCATTGTAATCGTTGATGAAGCACATAACCTGCCAGACCGTATAAGGAGTAATCTCAGTAGTGAATTACGAATGAACACAGTAACAAGTATAGCACGAGATCTTCGCCGAGTAGACCGAGAGATGCAGGGTAATCTCATGGGTTTGGAAAGTATATTCAAAAAATTGGCTATGAGCGCGAGTAAAGAGAACAAGGACGAAATGAAAGTGGACCGGGATTTTCTGGTGGACGAGATGGCGAAGGTGTTGGGGCGTGGGCGAATAGAAGCGATGAGTTATGACGATTTTGTAAACTCACTCAGGGGCATTGCCGAAGACCTTGAAACCTCTGGTAGCAGGACTACGGACGACATGAGATATAAAAACGAGATGCTGCAGAGGGACATACTCAGCGTTGCCGATTTCCTCGATGGCTGGAAGACAGGAGAGGAATGTGTCAGGATATTTTCGCTCACACAAAAGGACTATCCAAGACTCTACTTCAAACTGCTTGATCCTTCGGTGATAAGCGAGCCGATATTCGCTAAAGCACATTCAACCATATTAATGAGCGGCACGTTATGCCCAACCGAGATGTATGCTGATGTTTTAGGTGCATCTCCGGCTAGGATAAAAGGTAAGGAGATCGTTTTAAATGAATATAAGTCGCCTTTTCCATCTGAAAACCGTATGATCGTCGTTACAAAGGCGCTTACAACGAAATATACAAAAAGGGGCGAAGAGATGTATAGGCAGATGGCGGGAAAGATAAGCGAAGTGGCTAAATATGTAAAAGGTGGCATGGCAGTCTTCTTCCCCTCATACGCACTTCTCAACAGCGTTGCTACGTACTTGCCAGACGCAGTAAGGGGTAGGGTAATGGTAGAGCGGAGAGAGATGAGAAAGGAAGAGAAAAATAGGTTATATGAAACGCTAAGGGATGATACTGACGGTATATTGCTTGCCGTGCAGGGTGGCTCGTTTTCCGAAGGCATGGATTACGAATCCAATACGCTAAAGGCGATTATCGTGGTTGGATTGCCGTTAAGCCCACCAACGCTGGAGGTAAAGATGATAGAGGGCTATTATGTGCGCAAATACGGAGCTGAAACCGGAAGGAACTACGGCTATCTCTACCCTGCGATTACAAAGGTGCTGCAAGCGGCTGGTAGAGGCATAAGAAGTGAGCAAGATCGTTGCATTATCGTTCTTATGGATTACCGATTTGCACAATATCCATATAAAAAATGCCTACCCTCGGATTTCAATGAGACATATACCAGTAGATCAGAGGAGTATTGCAAAACTTTCTTCCGATGAGATACTACCACTACTCATCAAGACCTTCGAGTTCGTCACCGAATTCCTCTTCTACTTCCTTCGCCAGATCATCGCCGGCGCCCACACCCAGTGCAGCATCTAATAGCTCTTTCACATAATTCCACTTCTCAAGTGCTCTTCCTTGGTCATCGGGGAAAGTATAAGTCTTTCTCGCCCATTGGCTATCTATTATCTTTTCACCCTCCATTTTTTGCACCCAGTGAGTCTCTACGGAGATAAATTTACCATAGTCTCCCTCTTTGATGAAACCTCTCAATACTTGCCTTGGTGTCCCATCCTCATTTTTCATAATCACTCTATATCCAACATCCTTTAATATCTTTATACTTGGTTTTGGTCTT
>JAUWVD010000096.1 GCA_030617585.1 Candidatus Methanophagales archaeon | reverse complement strand
TTACTCACTCGCTCTTCTGAGAAGTCATGCACCTCACAGAGTAATTCTTTTATTTCCCCTGCATCTAATGTGCCCCACTTTAGTTCATAAGAGTCAGTCACGTCCGGATGCAAGAAGAGTTCTCGAACGAGTTCGTAATTCTCTATTCCCGCACTTGTATCAATTGCCGCTTTTGATATTATATTTTCGATGCCACGATATTTTTTTATAAGCTTCAGCGCTCTCTTAACGCCCACCCCTTTTATTCCTTCGTTGAAGTCAGTACCGACTAAAATGGCAATGTCTATGAGTTCCTCCCGGATTATCCCCTGCGTCTCTTCAAGTGCTTTTAACTCCACGAGCTCGAGCTTCGCTTTTTTCCGTGGTGCACTGAGGTTCCTTATGGTGATGGGCGCGCCAAAAAGCAACGAATCGTAATCCTGTGAGGAAACGAGCTCGGCATCGCCGTTCTGAACAATATAAGCAGCCTGGGCCTCACCTTCTGAAGGTGCCTGCACGTAAGGGATGCCCATAAAAGACAAAAGCGTCTTCGCATCTGCCACTATCGTTGCGTCTATTCGTGCTGATGCTTGCGCATACTTGAACGCATCTTCCGGGAACAGCACCTTTGCTTCTTCCCACTTTTGCATTGCCGCTTCCCGCCGTTCTGACCGGGCCTTAATAACATCCGCTTTTAGCTCTGATGGTTTACCATCGAAAACGAATACCAGCTTTAGTCCCGCCTCCATTAAATTCGTTGTGCGGTATATCAGCCCGGAGAGATGAGAAGTTATTCTACCAGAAGAATCCACAAGCGGAGTACCATCGGGCTGGCGAATGATGCTCAGGAACTGGTAAAGCGTATTATAAGCATCAACTGCAACGATTTTGCCTGCGAGAGCCCCTAAACTCGTCTCTCTCAACTCTACTATCTCTCGTATATTTACGCCCATAAATTTTTATTTGTTTTATTTTATCCTAGTACAACATTATTAGTTAAAAAGAAGGAAAAGATTAAGGTTAACACGAAGGAACAAAACAAAATAAAATAAATTATTGACACTGATTAACACTGATTAACACAGAAAAAAATTAAATCCGTGTAAATCTGTGTAAATCTGCGTCCTAAATTAAATAGGGGGAAGTTATACATCATATACAACGAGAAAAAAAATGACCGTAGTTGAAGTTTTAGTAGAAGGCGGAAAAGCGAGTCCGGGGCCTCCGTTAGGTCCCGCCTTAGGTCCACTTGGCGTAAAGATAAAGGATGTAGTAGAATCTATAAATGAGCACACGAAGGCTTATGCCGGGATGGAAGTCCCAGTGAAGATAACCGTAGACGCGGGAAAGGTCGACATAACTGTTGGCATACCGCCGACATCCGCATTAATAAAGAAAGAAATAGGGATCGAAAAGGCACAAACTGACTCCACCACTGATTATACCGGCGATATAACGTTAGAGCAACTAAAAGAGATAGCGAAGAAGAAGAAAGAAGGAATGTTAGCATCGTCGTTAAAAAGTGCTATTAAAGAGATGATTGGCACTTGTGGTTCTATGCGTCTGAAAGTGGAAGGGAAGGCGGCGAAAGAGATACAGAAGGATATAGAAGAAGGCATGTATGATGAGGAGATAGCAAAAGATGGAAGCTGAAGAGATGTTAGAGGCAGTGGGGAATGTATTGAGTTCAAAAGAGCGTGGCTTTGTTGAAAGTGTAGACCTCAGCATAAATTTGAAGAATATTGATCTAAAACAGCCGAAGAACCGGATTAATGTTGACATAGTGTTACCAAAGAAGTTCAAGGAGCTGAGGATGGGCGCAATCGCTTCCGGTGAGATAGCGATGAAAGCGAAAGAGGTAGGTGCTGAGGTGATAGACCCGGAAGAGCTGAAGCGGATGGATAAGAAAAAAGCGAGGGCACTTGTGAACAGATGCGATTACTTTATTGCCGAATCTGCACTTATGGCGCTTGTGGGTAAGAGCCTGGGCGCTATTTTGGGTCCTAGAGGTAAAATGCCCGAAGCTATTCCGCCGGGTGCGGACCCGGTACAAATATTGGCGCGATTGGAGAAAATTGCCAGGGTGCGGTCGAAGACCACAACGCTATGGGTGAATATAGGACGTAAGAATATGGATGCAAAGGACATAGCAGAGAATGCCGCGGCAGTAATAAAGTCAGTTGAATCGCGTTTGGAGCGGGGCTGGCAAAATATAGCCTCTATTTACATGAAAACGACAATGGGTCATTCAGTGAAGGTGGCGTAAAGATGAAACAGAAGGTAAAACGAGCGAGGAAATGGAAGGAGGAGCAGGTTGCGGGCATAAATGGTTTGCTTGGCTCGTATGATACCATAGGACTAGCGAAGATACGAGGATTAGGCTCTAAGCAACTACAGCGTATAAGAAAGGAGTTCCGGGGAGATGCATTGTTGAAAGTATCGAAGAATAGCATGATCGCCCGTTCCTTCGGTGGGAGTGGAATGAATGACATGGTGGATTTCATTGACGACCAGATGGCATTGATATTTACCGATTTAGATGCTTTTGCATTGTATAACGTACTGGAAAAGGGTAAGATACCAGCGCCAATAAAAGCAGGTGCGGTTGCACCCCATGATATTGTAATAGAGGAGGGACCTACTTCGCTCAGGCCTGGGCCGGTAGTAGGGGAACTGCAGAATTTGGGCATCCCATCCGGAATAGATGGTGGGAAAGTGGTAGTAAAGCAAACGAAAGTAGCAGTGGAAGAGGGAGAAAGAGTTTCTCCTGAGCTTGCTGACATGTTGTCAAAGCTCGAAATCTATCCGATAACGGAAGGTTTGGATCTGTGTGCCGTTTATGACTCAGGTGAGAGCGTGCTGTTCACGTCTGATGTACTTCATGTAGACACATCAAAGTACCTTTCGGATGTAACGGAAGCAGCAAGAGCGGCTTTCTCGCTTGCCACAAACATAAAGTATGACTATCCAACTCGCTATACTATTGGTGATTTGTTACGCGAAGCAAGTGTGAAATCGCAGGCTTTGGCTTTTAACTGCGCCTATCCAACATCAGAGACAATAAAGCCGTTGATCCAGAAGGCGTATACAAATGCGAGGAATCTGTCTATTAACGCATGCATATATGAAAGAGAAACAATAGCTCTTTTGCTTGCAAAGGCATCTTCGCAAGCGCAAAGTTTGGCAGCTCAAAAAGGGATGGGAAAGTAAAAGAAAACGTCAACGACGTCTTCTCACCACAATCGAAATAGAAATTGCCACGATGACCGCAATAAGCAAATCCCATATGATTACCGGCGTTTCTTGTCCTTCTGGACTCTCATTTAGTTCTCTTTCACCTGCGCTTTCAATTGTTTCTACCCTCGTCTCCGACTCTGTCTCTGGCTCGATCTGAGATATTGATTCTTCAACTTCTTCGCTCTCTTCCACCACTTCCATCACCTCCGCCTTCTCCAGTATCACGCCCACTTCTGTATAAGCTTCTCCCTTGATGGAGCCAGTCACGACATATTTGCCCGGTTGAAGCGCATTTGTACTAAAACTCGCATCCCCACGGCCATCTTGGACTTTAACAGTTGTCTCATCTATTATATCTGCGTTAGACAATAACGATACAAAAGCCGCTACAGCCTCTTTTACGTTCGTATCCACTTTAACAGTTATCGGATCCCCGATTTCCACTGTTTCTGGTACTGTCAAACGTACTCCAGGCATAGTAACGGAGAAATAAGCAAGTTCGTACAGGTCGTCGCTGCCCGCTGTGGTTATTTCATCTTCGAGGATCGCCACTCTCTGCTCCATAGTCTTGCATTCGCCACCTATCACCCACTTACCGTCTTTTATTGCCTCTGTTACTCCATCTTCTCCTTCGCTAAGAGCAATCACCACATAGTCCCCACAATCCAGCTTGTCAATCGTTTCTGTCCAATCGCCTTCATCAACCGGAGTCCTCGTTGCAGGTACCCCACTCGCAATTTCACTCGTAGGGAACATCACTTTCCCTTTGTAGTTGAAGACGACGATATAAACGTGGTCAGTGCCTGAAGCTTCACCACTTATCACCGCGGGGTCACCCTTAGCTATGGATTCCGAAACGGTCATGCTAAATGTGTGTGTAAACAAGATTATAGATGCAGTTGCGTCCACACCCTCTTCTCTCTGCCAGTCATCGCTGACAGAGTCACCAATGGAAAACTGATTTTTAGCAGACTCATTTAGTATGAAGACTTCAATTCCCCGGTAGCCGTCGAGTTCGCCGCTCGTGTCCCAGTCCCATTTGAATTCATCATCGGTTATTGTTGCTTCGCCTTCAAAGACATTATCAATCACAAAAATAGCCGAGTCGCCCGACTCGGAAGTCCCACCTATATGTACGATGTCACCGACAATTGCATCACCAGGCACTTCTATGCTCGTGTCACATTTCTTTATCAGCACATATCTTGTGTCCCACATGCCGTGAGCCTTAACTGTTACCTTGTACCTGCCGTAGTCTAGATCATCAGTGGGAATTTTCACCTTCTTCTTGCCTTCTTCGTCAAAAGTTAGTGATTTATTGTAAAATGTTCCGACTGTTACATGCACGGGTTTCTCGTAGAACGAACTCTCTATTAGTATAACAATGTCCTTGCCTTTCAGCACTGCATCATCACACTCAACTTCCAGATAGATCGTTTCGACCGTTATATCTACATCTTCTTTCACCTCGGTTGCATAGTCTTTCAGGATTATCGAATATTTACCCCCATTCATGTCCAACAGAGAGGTGTTAAAAACAAGCTTCCCATCTGCATCATGTTCTATCCCATACACAGGCTTACCTTCTGCATCAACAGGATCAGAGTCAAATTCCCTCCCCGTGTAATTCACGAGAACCTCGTATATGTCTTGGGCTTTGTCATTCATTATCGAATATCCATCCTTGTCTTCGATGGTGAGCTCCATCACCCCCTGCTTCTTGTTGTTCGTTTTTAATGATAGGTAGAACCTCTCTTTCTCTTGCTCTTTATCTTTCTCGAGCTTCAAGCTAAAAGACTGTTTCTCCAGACTGAACCAGCAACCGATTTCTGGTCTTGCTTCTTCGACAACTTTGAAGAAGTAGCCCGTTTTCATCCCACTTGAATCCCAGGACTTGTTCTCTTTAACAGGGTAGTCCATGCAGCCGGACCTCTTATCTGCATCTCCCTCATAGGCTCCGGAGACGATGACATCTACGTAATCTCCTGCCACATTCTTAAAGCGAATCTCTTCACCCTCATACACCGAAATACTTCTTGACTCTTTATTT
>JAUWVD010000153.1 GCA_030617585.1 Candidatus Methanophagales archaeon | reverse complement strand
GAATGTGGGTTCTGAAGAAGCAGAATCTGTTAGCGTTCGGGTAACAGGGGAAGCGGATGTGCCCTTTGATTTCGATGCGAAGAGCGATCATGTAGGTAATTTAAAGGTGAATGCGACAGGAGATGCAATATTGGAATTTGATGTGGATGAAGACGCTGCGAAGAGAATATATCCTCTGGGTTTGGAGATACGGTGCGTTGGGGACCGCGACTTAGGCGATGATAAGGTATATACCTTCGATAAGCAGATCCAAGTGGAAGTGACATCAAGCAGTTCTTCTATCCCGGGGTTTGAGTGTCTATTCATCCTAATCGCCCTTATTCTTACCTTTATTATGCGAAGAAAGCGAGTGTAAAATCCCACATGCTCTCCTATCTCCCCTCTCCCATCTATAATCAAAGATATAAAAAATGGAGAAAAATAAATTATATTATTATAGACACAGATTAACGCAGATTAACACAGATGATAAGAATCAACATGGTTAAACTAAAATAAATCTGCGTAAATCCGTGTAAATCTGTGTCTCAAATAGAAGGCAGTTATACATTATATACAAGGACAAAATGGCACTACAAGGAAAGAAGGGTATAGCAAAGGGGTCAAAGAGCTCTTCTCCACCCCAAGGTCCGCAGGGTAAATGGATAATCATAGCAGTGCTGATAATAGTAGTATTCGCAATTTCAGGTTACGCTGCGATAGTGCTACTTTCTCATGGTAACATAGGGGTGCCTGCTTCCGTCTTGCAAGAGCGAGTAGCGAGTAAATTCGGCGGTGAAGGAACGATAGTTATAGCGGTTCGTTTGGACGAGGAAACAAGCGCAAAGAACATTCTTCGTGATATAAGAGCTCCCGCGGTGATACAATCGGTAATTGAGTTACACGAACGGCTTGAGAATGAAACAGAGATCGAAAAAGTTCAGTCAGTTGCCACTGCGTTTAAAGATGGTGTTCCAGGGGATTTAGCAGAGGTAGGAGAAGTTTTGGCTGCCTTTTTCCCGCCGTCAGAAGTAGAAGGATTTGTTAATGATGACTTCAGCATCACGCTGATAAAAGTTAGTCCCATAGCGGGATTAAGTAAAGCGAAGATGGAAGAAGTAGCAGAAATAATACAGGTGGATATTGCTTCTATTACAAAACCCGCAGGTGTGGAATATATAATAACCGGTGTTGATCCGCAGACATCAGAACTGATAGCGGATCAATTCCCGGGTAGCCTACGCAAGTTAAACATTGTAGTAGAGCTCGAGCCAAGATTTGCACGATCCGAAGAGATAAGGGATGTCCGTGACCCAGAGGTATTGAAATATGTTGATTTGCTATCCAAGCGAGCAAAGCTTGTTGATGGTGTCGTGGATGCGCATAGTGCGGCGGAGATCATAAAAGAGGCGAATGAGGGCAGGATACCAAAAACGTTGAGAAGTGTCCTGTCGCTCTTAGAGGAGAAAGATGAAACGAAAAGGCAACAGATATACGATTATATTAGCAAAGACTATTCAATGACGCTTGTAAGGTTGAAACTAGATGATGATACCGAAGCGGCGGAGATAGTGGAAGAGATAAAAGAAGTAATTAATATAGGGAGACCTGCGGGGACATCTGTGGCTATTGCTGGTGATCTGGTACAGGATGCATGAGACTTCATCCTTTTCCCAGAACGGTAATAAAAACAGGCCCTCTTATATCTACCTTCTTCTTCTTTGATGTTATAGATCGCATCGCTACCTCTTCTACCTTTATATTTATATCCGCACCGCTCCGCACTATCTTTACTTTTACCTCTTTTTTAGCTATATCCTCCGCTTCCTCCATCTGACGAGCGGCGAAAGCGGCAAAAGCATCTAAAAATCTTATGCCCGTTGGTACACCCTCTTCAAATACAGTTTTCCATTCCTTCTTCCTCGGTATCCCGTATATGGTCCCTTCATGCACGATTATTTCATTCAGATATGCGGGACCACATAAAAGCGTGTTTTCTTCGGGCTCTGTCACCCAGACTTCAATATCCCGTCCGAATAGTGGCCCCTGATATGCAAGGAACTCACAGGGTGATTTCTCTTTTCCTCTCTCTTCACATACTCGAACGATACTTTTTGCGATTCCCGCGCCTTCCGCCGTGCTCGGTGTCTCCGCCAGACGGATCATCGCCGCTATTTCCATGTCGCTCAATTCCCAGGGTGCATAAAATTGTGGGTATGCTAATGCCCTCATATCCTGTGCATTGTGCAATATCATCGCTAATCGCTCTACGCCCAGTCCAAGATTTACTACGGGGTAGGGGATCTCATACTGCGCCAGTGCAGTGGGCGAATAAATCCCAAAAGTGGCGACTTCCACCCACCCTATCCGCGGATGATAACAGAAAACTTCCGTCTGTGTCTCGGGCATGTAATATTTCGACCGTTTCTCGTCCTTTTGGAATCGCATTTTTACAAATCCGAATTGCAGAAGCAGCCCGGTGGCGAGGTCCTTGCCATCGTCTATGCTTACATCTTCACTGCAGAAGACACAGGATGCAGAATGGTAATTACGTAGTCGTATTTCGTCCTCTCGCTGCTCCCTTCTGAAGCACCTGTCCACGGAGAAGAATTTTATCGGTAATGGCTTTTTATTCCAGACTTCAGCAAGAGTCAAGAACCAGCCGGAGGTCATGTGGCTCCTCAATGTGCTTCCGGAAGGTACAGGCGCGAGGTCTTTTAGCTCTGGAAAAACCGCCTCAATCACTTTCGTTACTTCCATATCTGCCACATCCAGACTATTTGCTACTTCATATACTAGATCATCACCGTCTATTTCGCCTTTTTTATAGCTGTGCAGTGTATTCTTGAGTGTGTCTATTTCATCATTTGAGAATGGTTTACCGAAGTACGAGTTCATTTGATTCACTCGTTCATCAGAAATGCCAATGTCCGGGCGAGGCAAGCCAGCGAGATAATAACAGCGATCTAAGACCGCAAGTGCCTCTTTCCCAAATTGCTTCTTCACTTCCGCTTCTTCTATCGTCACCGGATTCATGACTTCCTCGAATCCGAGCCGCAGATACGCCTCTCTTAGCTTTTGGATCGTTTCGAATACTGGATGTGGCTTACCATAGCGTAAACGTAGCAAAGACCTTGGATGTCTTTCGTTCACTCGCTTCTCATCTGCATATTTTGTTCCCGCTAGCCATGCGGCTTCAAAGTCATTGCTCGTTTCTTCTCTTATCTGTTTGGGGTCGAATTTCATGTTCCTGATCTCTCCTTAATATATCTCTATGCTACTAATAAAGATTATGACTGTTGATATTGGTATTACCGCGCTATCTGAATGTATCACGGTGATATTGACGGCGATGACGCCAATTGGCGAACTCCGTGCTGCTATACCACTTGCAATAGGTTATTATAATATGGGCTATGCTGAAGCTTTTGTCCTTTCCGTAATAGGGAATATGCTACCGGTAGTACCGTTACTTCTTTTTCTTGGCCCTGTTTCAAATTGGCTGCGAAGATACGCTATCCTAGACCGGTTCTTTACTTGGCTTTTCGCACGAACAAGGAG
>JAUWVD010000054.1 GCA_030617585.1 Candidatus Methanophagales archaeon | reverse complement strand
GGGGCAGACGTTTCACAATCAAGTCCGGGAGATGCATTAGAATACTCTGCAGGCGCAGGAGGTGCCGCTTTCATCATCGGGCAAAATCAGATAGTCGCAGAGATAGAGGAATACGCTTCCTTCACTTCGGATACACCCGACTTCTGGCGACGAGATCTGCAGAAATACCCGTCACACAGTGGACGCTTCACAGGCGAACCCGCTTATTTCCGGCATACTATCTCCGCTTCGGAAGCGTTAATGGAAAAAACGGGGCTTCGGCCGACGGATTTCGACTTTGTCATTTTCCATCAGCCCAACGGCAAATTCCCGCTTAAGGCTGCAAAGACCCTTGGATTTACATCAGCACAACTCAAACCCGGCATGATGGTCTCGCATTTTGGTAATACCTATTCAGGCGCGTCCCTTATAGGTCTCGCATCCGTTCTTGATAAGGCATCGGAGTCACAACGAATTTTGATGACCTCTTTTGGCTCAGGTGCGGGTTCTGACGCATTTGCACTTCGTGTTACAGACCTTATAGAGAGTGTAAGAGAGAAAGCACCAAGGGTTGAAGATTTCCTTAGCTCAAAGAAATATTTGGATTACGCCGCTTATGCAAAACATCAAGGTAAAATAAGGATGTAGAGGATACTGATAAAATGAGACAAGTTGCGATAATAGGTGCAGGCAGTACTAAATTTGGGGAACTATGGGAGAAATCCTTTCGCGATATCTCTGTAGAAGCAGGTTTAAGGGCGATAGGAGATGCAGGGATAAGCGGCGATGAGATAGATGCAATATATGGTGGAAACATGTCGGCAGGTAGATTTATAGAGCAGGAGCATATTGGCGCGTTGATAGCCGATTACGCAGGTTTAACCGGGTTGCACATTCCCGCAACGCGAGTAGAAGCTGCTTGCGCTTCTGGTGCTCTTGCATTACACTTAGCTGTTCTTTCCGTGGCTTCCGGTTGGTATGACTTCGTAATAGCAGCGGGAGTGGAGAAAATGACTGATGTTGACTCAGACATAGCAGATGATTTGCTTGCTTCTTCTGTGGATAGAGAATGGGAAGCGATTTGCGGTGCCACTCTTCCTTCCTTGTTCGCACAAATGGCGCGTGCACATATGGAACGATATCATACCACGAGCGAGCAAATGGCAAAGGTAGCCGCGAAAAATCATGCCAACGCCGTTCACAACCCCTATGCACAATTTAGACGGGAAATCTCAGCGGAGGCCGTGCTTAATTCACCCCTTGTTGCTGATCCCCTCCACATGCTGGATTGTTCAAGCATCGCGGATGGTGCGGCTGCAGTCGTTTTATGTGCCGCGGAGAAGGCGAAGGAGTATACGGATTCACCGGTATATGTGAAAGCATCTGCACAAGCGAGTGATACCATCTCGCTTCATGATAGACGCGACATAACCGCGATGGATGCAACGATATTCGCATCGAAGAAAGCTTTCCGGACCGCGTCTTTAGAACCCTCGCAGATAGATGTTGCTGAGGTGCACGATTCATATACCATAGCGGAGATAATAGCTATCGAAGATTTAGGTTTTTTTAAAAAAGGCGAAGGCGGAATTGCTACAGGAGAAGGACAGACAGAAATCGGCGGTCGTATACCTATAAACCCTTCTGGTGGGTTAAAAGCATGCGGGCATCCTCTTGGTGCAACGGGCATAAGGCAGGCGGTAGAAATAACACAGCAACTCCGGGGAGAAGCAGGTAAAAGGCAGGTACCCAACGCTGAAGTTGGACTGACACATAACATTGGCGGGACGGGAGGAACCGCAATTGTCCACATATTCACTTCTTAGGATGTGCATAGGACATATCCAAGATTGTCTTGTTTGCGTATATGTATCGAAACTTTTAATTAGTCCCATTACATTTCTTAGGTAGGATAGAGATAAAAGATGGAAAACTTGTTTGAGGACTTGATAACAGAAGGGGGGGTATTTGCAAATAAGGAAGTACTTCGCTCTACGTATATTCCTGAAAATTTACCGCATCGGAATGAGCAAATAGGAGGGTTGGCTAGAATACTCTCCGCAGCATTAAAAGGTGAGACACCATCTAATATAGTGATCTACGGTAAGACCGGGACGGGAAAGACGGCAACGATGAAATTCGTGAGCAAAGAATTAGAGGAGATGGCACTGAGGATGGGATCTAATTGCACCATAATATACATAAACAGTGAGATATTTGATACTCAGTATCGAGTTTTTACCTATTTAGCACGGGTATTCAATAAACGTGTTCCGATGATCGGTTGGCCAACAGATATGGTGTATTCCGAGCTTAAGAAGGGTATGGATGCAGAAGATAGGTGCGTAATTGTGACATTAGATGAAGTGGACAAGTTAGCAATCAAAGGGGACGAAGCATTATATAACCTATCAAGAATAAACAGCGAGTTAAATAATGCACGGGTATGTGTAATAGGCATTTCAAATGACCTGACCTTCACTGAACTACTGGATCCGAGGGTAAAGTCGTCATTAGGAGAGGAGGAGATAATATTCCCACCTTACAATGCCGACCAGTTAAAGGATATTCTGAAAGAGAGAGCGGAGGTGGCGTTCATTGATTCCGTGCTTGAAGATTCAGTGATACCGCTATGCGCTGCTTTCGCAGCTCAGGAGCATGGCGATGCAAGGCGTGCTCTTGATCTGTTACGTGTATCCGGTGAAATTGCTGAACGCTCAGGATCCAAAAAGGTCTGCGAGGAACATGTGAGACTTGCAAGTGAAAAGCTAGAGACTAATAGGGTGGAAGAAGTGATAAAAACACTACCTCTACAATCAAAAATATTGTTAGACAGCGTGCTAGTGCTAAACAGAGAGAAGAATAAAAGGCGCTTCTCCAGCGGCGAAGTTTATAACACCTATCGGCGATTGTGTAACCATATGGGCATGGAAGCGTTAACGCAGCGGCGTGTTACCGATTTGGTCTCGGAATTGGACATTTTGGGATTGTTAAATGCAGTAATTGTAAGCAAAGGGAGATATGGACGAACTAAGGAGATTTCACTAAGTGTGCCCGAAGAGTGTGTACAACCCGTCTTACTTGAAGACTATAAACTTAAAGCACTATCTGATATTAAAGTAAGAACGCAGATAACATTGTAAGGGGAATGAAAGATGAGCGAGAAGGAAAAAAAAGAGATGGCGACAGGCCTCAAATTTGAGGTGCCGGAAGAGTTGTTAAAGAAATCATTAGAGGCCTTAGATTTGGCGAGGACTACGGGTAACGTGAAGAAGGGGACAAATGAAACCACGAAAATTATAGAACGGGGTATGGCTCGGTTAGTGCTGATCAGTGAGGATGTTACTCCTGAGGAGGTAGTAATGCATCTTCCACCGCTGTGCGAAGAAAAAAACATACCCTACTTGTATGTGAAGAACCAGAAAGATTTAGGTGCTGCTTGTGGTATAAACAAGGGTTGTGCCTCAGCGGTCATCCTTGACCCCGGTAAAGCAGAAGAAGCGGTTGTGGGCGTTATAGCAGAACTAGAGAAGGTAAAAGCGTAACTAACGGAAGTGGGAATGTAGGAAATGAGTGAAGAGAGAGGGGTACCTGCTGAGGTAATAGAGGTGGTGGGTAGAACGGGGATGCATGGTGAATCTACGCAGATAAAATGCAAGATACTGGATGGGGAGAATAAAGGAAGAATCCTCACGAGGAATTGCATTGGCCCACTAAGAGTGGGTGATTATATTATGCTACTGGAGACCGCGAGAGAAGTAAGGAAATTAGTGAGAAAGTGAAGGGCTATGGAGAAGAAATGTTCTTTTTGTGACTTGCCAATAGAGCTAGGAACAGGGATGATGTATGTAAAGCGTGATGGAACGGTCTTTTATTTCTGTAGCTCTAAGTGCGAACGCAACATGATAAAGCTGAGGCGGAAAAGAAGAAAAGTGCGATGGGCTGCGAAAGCTAAAGAGGTATGAAGAGTGATTTTTTTTGACCTTGCTGTTTGTTCAGAAAAGAAAGTCAAAACACTCTGGACAGAATCTCAATTAGCAGAATGGATTCCATCCCCACCTAATTTTTTATTTTGACGTTCCTGGGTGGTATATCGTTGTATTTGTCTTACAAATCCGGATTTGCCGGCAATAGGGAAAAATGAAGAACGGGTTTAAGTCGTTCTATCTTTGTTTTTGTCGCCAATCGGCACTTAGCTCAGCAGTTTCATCGCGCTTTCTTTCTGTATTAACTAAGCTAAAAGTACTCTGAATGCATATTCCTCGTTGTGCGCTATTCCTGCCAAATCCCTAATTTTAATGTAGTACCAGCCTGGCTGGGTAATGTCTATTTCGAGAGTTATCGTATCGCCAGCGTTGGAAGCGTCTTTAGTCCTTATCCAATTGAAGTTCTTCCCGTAAAGCTCTATCCTAGTCCTCATATCGCCTGGCACTTCCTCTAGTTTCACTTGCAACATTCCAGGGCTGGTCACATAGACTTTGTAGTGGTCCACATCCCCTGAGGAGAATATATAGCTTCTAACAGTTTGGTTAAACGGTATCTCGGTTGCATCGCCTAGTCCACTCTCTGGTTCTTTTGTATCTACTACTGGTTCGAAGAGCACTTTAAATGAGTATTTCTCGTTGTGCGCTATTCCTGCCAAATCCCTAATTTTAATGTAGTACCAGCCTGGCTGGGTAATGTCTATTTCGAGGGTTATATTATCGCCAGCGTTGGAAGCGTCTTTAGTCTTTATCCAATTGAAGTTCTTCCCGTAAAGCTCTATCCTAGTCTTCATATCGCCTGGCACTTCCTCTAGTTTCACTTGCAGGATCCCTGAACTGTTCACATAGACTTTGTAGTGGTCCACATCCCCTGAGGGGAAGATATAGCTTCTAACAGTTTGGTTAAACGGTATCTCGGTCGCATCGCCTAATCCACTCTCTGGTTCTTTTGTATCTACTACTGGTTCGAAGAGCACTTTAAATGAGTATTCCTCGTTGTGCGCTATTCCTGCCAAATCCCTAATTTTAATGTAGTACCAGCCTGGCTGGGTAATGTCTATTTCGAGAGTTATATTATCGCCAGCGTTGGAAGCGTCTTTAGTCCTTATCCAATTGAAGTTCTTCCCGTAAAGCTCTATCCTAGTCCTCATATCGCCCGGCACTCCCTCAATTTTTACTTGCAGGATCCCTGAACTGTTCACATGAAATTTGTAGTAGTCCCCATCCCCCGCTGGGAAGATATCGCCTATAACAGTTTGGTTAAACGTTATTGCTGTCGCATCGCCTAATGCATCGTTTGGCTCATGCGAATCCTGCCCATATACGCTGCCCGTGATAGCAATCATTGCGATTAAAGCAATCAGTATCGGTGCTATTTTTCTCATTTTTATGTATCACCCCCTAAACTTTTTTAGAGAAAACATCCTTAATTGTACATAGGTATAGGCGTCTTAAAAAACTATCGTTAAAACTAAACGCAGGTCTCCATAGACATTCTCAGCAGATTTTTGGTCAATACAAAACAAACCTTTCTTTTGGAGTTTTGGATTTAGATATTGTTCAGGATTTTACACACTTTATGGAGCACATACTAATAAACGGATCACCAACTAATACTTCTCAATCTCGATGTGACTTCTTCTTCATCTCGTACAGCTTATTCAAAGCTTCTATTGGTGAAATTTTCTCCAGATTTATCGCTTGCAACTCTTCAACCACCGGATGCGTTTGAACCACATACTCCTTCTTCACCTCCTCCTTCTTTACTCCCCTTTCGCCCTCATCTTTTCTTTCGCTCTCTTTTTCTACCTCGCGTTCCATCCGGATCAACATACTTTTTGCGGATTCTATCACCTCTTCAGGCAACCCCGCTAATTTAGCAACTTGAATACCATAACTCTTAGTGCCTCGCCCTTCTACAACTTTGCGTACAAAAAATATCTCGTCTGCGACTTCTTTTATTGAAACGTTGAAGCATTTTGTGCTATCGAGCGAATCAGCAAGCTCTGTCAGCTCGTAGAAATGTGTTGCAAACAGTGTTTTCGCTTTTATTCGCTCATGTGCATATTCCGCAACGGACCATGCTATACTGACGCCGTCCAGCGTGCTCGTGCCCCGACCGATCTCATCGAGAATTATCAGACTGCGTTCTGTCGCATTATTCAATATGTTTGCTGTTTCACTCATCTCGACCATAAAAGAGCTCTGCCCCATCGAGAGATCGTCATAAGCGCCCACCCTTGTGAATATCCGGTCCACAACACCCACTCGTGCCTCTTTTGCGGGTACGAAAGAGCCGAGCTGTGCCATGAGCGTGATTAAAGCGGTTTGACGCATAAACGTGCTTTTACCGCTCATGTTCGGACCCGTAATAATCATCAACCGGTTATTTTTGTCCAGTTGAATGTTATTTGGCACGAAACCGTCTCTTACTCCCTTCTCCACCACCGGATGCCGCCCGTCAACTATAACAATCTCATCGCTTTCATCCACTACCGGACAGCAATATCCATTTTCCGCTGCGACCTCTGCGAAAGCCAGAAGCATATCCAATTCAGCAATAGAATTCGCAGCTTCCTGGATCTCTTTACCCTGCTTTGCCACTTCCTTCCTTATTCGCTCGAATAATTCATATTCCAATTCCTTTATCCGTTCTTCAGCACTTAACGCTTTCGCCTCGTAATGCTTCAATTCTTCTGTTATATACCGCTCTGCCTCGGTAAGCGTCTGCTTTCTTATATACGTGGTGGGCACTTTCGCGATCCACGATTTCCTAACTTCTATGTAATATCCAAAAACCTTGTTATAACCCACTTTAAGCGATTTTATCCCGGTACTGGCTTTTTCATGCTCTTCAAATTCCGCTAACCATCGCCTGCCCGCGTGTTTTATCGTTCTTAACTCGTCCAATTCAGTATTAAATGTCTCTTTTATCAGCCCGCCTTCTTTTACCGTTATCGGCGGCTCTTCTATTATGGCTCGTTCTACCAAAGCCACAACTTCAGAGAAGGTACTTGACTTTAACGCTCGCAGCACATCTTTTATCTTCTTCACACGGCTATTCTTTAACGTCTCTCTCAACACTTCTATTTGCATTAAGGACCGTTTTAGTGCGATTACGTCACGTGCATTCGCATTCCCATAGGAGACTCTACTTATTATCCGCTCCATATCAGAAATCTCCTTGAAGACGGTTTTTAACGATTCTCGCAGTAGGATATCCCCATAGAACGCGTTTACCACCTCTTCTCTACTTCTTATCTCTCCAGGGTCGAGAAGAGGGAACTGTAAATTCTTTTTTAATAGTCTTGAGCCCATACCTGTAAGTGTTTTGTCTAGCACACTAACAAGCGTACCACGCTGTGTACCATCCCG
>JAUWVD010000032.1 GCA_030617585.1 Candidatus Methanophagales archaeon | reverse complement strand
AAACTGAGGGAATATGCTAATGTCATTACGCTATTGGACGAAGACATTTCCCAGTACTTCTTCAGTCTGTTTGCATACACTATGTGCGTATTGGTATATGGGAGCGTTAATGACTATGCGAAGAAGTATGCGTGGATATCTTCTTCGATGCTCTGTCAGAAGTTGATTTAGTTTAGTAGTGATAAATAAATCGGCAATTCAATTTCCCTTTAAGGTCACAATAAATTGATACCCCATAGCTTGCTATGGATGAATTTCAACTTGCATAGGAGGGTTTACAGATAAAAAAAACGGTCCAAAAACAAGAAAGAACAAATACCTAATATCTATTGTGAATACGGTAACAATGAGCAAAGTATACTTTGTAGAAGCGAAGGACGGCATTATAGAAAATCTTGAAGTATTGCTGGAAAAGGCAGGAGTGAGCAACTTAACAGGAGTTACGGCTGTAAAGGCGCATATGGGCGAGCGCAAGAACAAAACATTCATTCAACCCTCTTACGTTAAGAGAATAGTGGAAGTGTTGAAAATTAACGGCGGAGACCCTTTTGTTACTGATACCACCACCATGTATAAGGCTAAACGATACACCGCAATGGACTATTACAGAACGGCATTTACACATGGGTTCTTACCTTCTTATCTCAACTGTCCAGTGATCATAGCAGATGGTCTGAAAGATGAAGGTGTGCAGGTGAACGAGCAGGTAGAAATAGCGAAGAGCATATACGATAGCGAGGCGATGCTTGTGGTTTCACATGCCACAGGTCATAGCGCTTCCTCTTTCGGCGGTGCGATAAAGAACGTTGCCATGGGTTGTGTGACTAAGAGAACAAAAATATATCAGCACGAGGTGACAAGACCAATTTGGAATCCCGATCTATGCACTAACTGCGATAAGTGTAGGGCGATATGTCAATTCGACGCGATAACCGAAGATCATGAATTGATCCTTGAAAACTGCGTGGGTTGCGAATCCTGCAGTTATGTCTGTGAGTCGGGCGCTTTGAAATCACCAGAGGACGAATCGGATAAACTGCAGAAGCGGCTAGCAGAAGTCGCTCATGCGGTACTCAGAAACCTGCCATATACAAATTGCATCTTTGTTAATTTCATGATTGATATTACGCCGTTTTGCGATTGTGCTGAATTCGCGCCCGAGTATATAAGTCCGGACATAGGCGTTTTAGCATCTAATGATATTGTCGCCGTAGACCTGGCAACTATAGAGCTGATAGGTAACCAAAAATTCCGGGGTGACCCGACTGTTCAGGTGCGTGAAGCGCACAGGATGGGCTTGGGCGAGCTGGAATATGAGATTGTTAAAGTGAGTTTATAATCATTCCCGAAATATCTCCAATTCACTTTCGCTTTGCTGTAGAAGAGCAAAGCTAAAAAAGTACTTTTTGATTCTTTCTCGTTGCGCTTTCTATTTACTATTCGACCGTGACTTTTTCCTTCTTCTCGTCACTAACTTCCAGATCGTCCTTATACTTCTCCAGAAGCTCTACTTCCTTATCGACAATCTTGCTTATTGCTTTTAATGCGGTTACCCGAGCGCCTATAAGGTCGGATGCAAGCTTCGATGGTTTTGGGATGTAGTCCTCAACGGATTCAGCTATGTTTCCAACTACATCTACAGCAACCTTCAGTGGTATAAGAGACGACTCAACAAGAATCTTCATCGCCTTGACCACATCTTCTTCCCCTTCCTTTATTTTTCCTTCTTCCATCGTTCATCAATGAAATATATATGTAGCTCACCACTTAAAAGTTTCGCTTTCTCCAGTGTCATCATCTGTGCGATGGCTGGAAGAGGTATAAAATTCCTGACTTCGCCTATATCAGTCGAAATAACTACTGACAGGTCTTCACCCATCCTTTCCACCTCGCATACGTCCTTGCTTGCGAATGCAATAGGAACTACCACCTCTAAGCCTTGCTCTAACTCTATTACTCTTATCGCTTTACCCTCAAAGTAGATCTGAGAGGGATCCTCATCGCCAAATAACTCGTCCCCGAGCTCAGCCAAGAGTTTCAGGCCCTTTACTTCAGTCGGGAATCGCCTGATCTTTTTTAGCGGTAGTGGATGGAACGCCGTTTCTGCTTCTACCAGATATTTGTCCTGCTCTGTCTTCCACTCCTTAAAATACGAGTCGCTTACACCTTCCGGAATCACCTTGTTCATTATCGCGAGGTCAACGTTTATATCATACAGATTAGAAAGGAGGTGCGTTCTTCTCAAGTTCTCTATGCTGAATGCATTGGGGTTCGCAATCAACCTCAAACTGGTGATTTTTCGGTCTATTACTAGGTCCTTAAGCCGTCCAAGAATCTCCATTAACTTTATATCCTCATTGATAACCTCTTTGCTCGGTGTTGGAACGCCAACTATCGGCTCAACGATTTTAGCGATACCAGCAAAAGGCGCTATCCATTTAATGAACTTCGCAGCACTGGAGCCGAGAAGAGTAGGCAGGTAAATGTTTTTAAGCGCATCGCCAGATGGCACGGTGTCAAGCACGATCACGTCATAGTTATTCGACTCCACAAACTCAACCACTTTGAGCAGAGAGACGAACTCAGTCATGTTAGGTAATGCAGCTATTTCGTATGCCAGCACCTCATCCAGTCCTTTGGACTTGAATATCGAGACAAGATATTCCTGTATAACACCATATTTCTCTCTGACTTCCCTTATCGGATCTACCTGTATAGCCCATAACTTTTCAACTATTTTGGTTGGTGTATGATGAACCGGCGTTTCAAAAGCATCTGAGATTGTATGCGCAGGATCTGACGAAATAACCATGGTCTCGTAACCTGCTTCCGCTAATTTTAAGGCGCTCGCACAGGAAATTACCGATTTGCCTGAGCCGCCTTTACCTGTATAAAAGATTACCCTCATTTTCCGCTTCTCCTATTTATTAAATGTTATAGTATGCCTAAGTTATTGATTAATTACATTACTTAATTCAAAAATATACGTTTCGGAAATATAAATTAATTACATATATATAGAATGAAAAAGATATACGGTATTATCGGTGACCCGGTCGGACACAGCCTCTCCCCGGTTATGCATAATGCAGCATTTAAGAAACTCGGACTGGATGCAGTCTATCTCGCATTCCGTGTTCCCCTAGAAGAACTTGGCGATGCAATAAGAGGCGCGAAAAGTCTCGGCATCTCTGGTCTTAACGTTACTATACCGCTGAAGGAAAAAGCGCTTTCCTTTGTGGCAACAGAAGAAGTAGCGAAGAAAATAGGCGCTCTCAATACCATTGACTTTAGCAGTACTCCTACTGGCTACAACACTGATGGGATAGGCGCGCTTATGGTATTAGAAGAGACAGTGGGCGAAATAAGAGGTAAGAACGTGTTGATTCTTGGTGCAGGTGGAGCAGCAAGGGCTATCTCATTTTATCTCGATGCAAGTGGTGCGATGGTGACATTGGCGAACAGAACAGAAGGCAGATCCGCGCAATTGGCTTCTAATCTCCGTAATGCGAATTCTATTAGCCTGGGTGCAGAGCTTAAAAATCAGATTAGGGATTCTGATATTTTGATAAATGCAACTTCTGTGGGTATGCATCCAAAAGAAGATGCCACTTTGATAACCGCAGATCTAATGCATCCGGACCTTGTAGTGTTCGACATAGTGTATAATCCAATAGAGACGAAGTTGTTGAAGGAAGCGAAGCGTGCGGGCGTAAAGAAGATAGTGGATGGTGTGAAGATGTTAGTATATCAAGGAGCGGCATCGTTCAAATTATGGACGAAAGAGGATCCACCGGTAGAAGTGATGGAAAATGCGGTTACGGCTGCTTTGATTCGTTGACTTTTGCATTTTGCATTTTGCATTGTCAGCACAAAAATCGGTGGATTTTTTAGCTGATACCCTGTTTATATCGCCAATCCCAACCAATCGAATACACCAATTACTTTTAATGCTACATAAAACATCACAGCGATGAAGAGGTATCGTAGTTGTTTTCCCGGTAGCCTATGTGCTATTCTCGCACCTATTATGGCAACAGGAATGCTAGAGATAGCAAGACAAGCCCATGCAAGCAGATTGACATACCCGATGGAAAAAGGCGGGAGATCGGGAACGGAAAAACCATTTAGCATATAACCTATGGAAGCCGCAAAGCTTGTGAATATCATCATTGAAAGTGAAGTTCCAACTGCGCGATGCATTTTGTATTTCAAACCCATTGCGAGCACAGGAACCGTAATAATCCCGCCACCAATACCTATCATACCACAGATAATTCCGATAGGAAGACCACAGGCAGCCAAGAGCAAGGGCTTATCTTTTGGGTCTTCTTCTATCTTTTGTGGCTTCCTTATTAACATACCCACCGCACCAAGACCTATTACGATCCCAAATACTGGCGTCAATATCGCTTCGTTGAGCAGTTGCGAAGAGATTGTAGAGCCGATAAGTGCTCCCACTGCGCCACATATGCCTAACACAATCCCGGCTTTCCAGCATACAGCTCCTTTTTTCGTGTGTGCCCATGCCCCGCTAATTGCCGTTGGGAACACGACAAGAAGATTAGAGCCAAAAGCGAGCATTAATGCTACATCTGGTGAATAACCCATATCTGTGAATAGAAAGAAAGTCACAGGAACCATGATGAAGCATCCACCAACACCGAGTAGCCCTTCTGCGAATCCCACTCCGATTCCGGTCAATAGCAGAATTAATATTACTGTTAGTAGTTCCATGTCTTTTTATTTAGTTGCGTTCTTGGTTTCTGCATCTTCTTCCGATTCACCGACTGCCTTTTGCAATGCTGCGCCACTTGCAACTTCGTATGCCTTTGCCAACAATGATGTGAGATTAGTTTTACCAATTGCGAACGGGGCATCACCCAACCTTTTGAGAATTGCATTCTCTACTTCAGGCCGATGGGGGTTGACGGAAAAGGAATCTAACGTATCGCCCGCATGCCAGAAAGAGTCCAGGCATTCCGCAAGGGGTATGACACTCTCGCCAGTATCGGAAGCAGAGGTTTTCGCTTCGCTTTCCGCACTTGAAGCACGTTTATCGCGAAGTGCATCTATAATCTCCGACTTCGTTCGACCACGGAGTTTAAAAATGAGAAACGGATCTTCATCGAACCGCTCTGCAAGAAGGTAATAAACCGCTGCGATATGTTTACATGGATTTGCCCAATCGGGACACGAGCATTTAGTTGCAAGCTCGTTCTTTGAGCTCGGAAAAAGAGAGAGCCCCGCTTCGCTAAATGCACTCTCTATATCGTGTGGCATCTCGCCAGAGAGCAAATTAGCTGCAAATATCGCTTTTGATGCCATTGCTTCTGTTACTTTCTCCCAATCATGTTCAGAAATCGGATTCAATTGTATTCTAACGCTGTAAGGTTTTGATCGCGTGCCTTGAACATTAGCGGTAACTATGCCTTTCTGGACGTCAATTGAGACTACCTGGCCCTTACGTGCATAAGAGCGGCCCCGGGTTAGCCTTGCACCCATATTGAATGATTCGAGCACGGCAATCCATCGTTTTGACCACCAGGTCTCACCAATTGCGCCTCGTTTGCTCTTTGCCTTTATGCCTTCTTTTACTTCTTTCGGTTTCGCGGGTTTGTAATATCCCCAATAGCTGTCCCAGCCCATATCTTGTATAATTATATATCTTGGGTGTGTAGTACATTAAATGTGTTTGTTTGGTTGTGATAAAGTATGGTCTCAATTTCCTAAGTTCACCCGACTTTTTTGCTTTTTTCTTCAATCAATTACGAATTAGAAATTGAATGTTGTATTTGATCGCCAGGATAAAATTCTTGTTTTTTCGCCGAAGTATTTTTGACCGTTTAGAAGATGCGGAAGAGTACCTGACAAGTATTCTTCTGAGAAATGCCCAGGTAAGCGATTAGATACGGAGACATGCGGATTATTAAAGGTTATCGGCTGGGATTAAACGCAAAATCGTGAATTATGCGGAGGGGGAGATTCGAACTCCCGAACCCCTGCAGGATGAGGCCCTGAACCTCACGCCTTTGTCCACTCGGCAACCCCCGCAATACATTTCCCTTAGAGTATAAAGTTTTATTTAAATGTATCGCATATCTTATTATAAGTATAATGGAAGAAAGCTACAGTGCTAAAGACATACAGGTGCTAAAAGACTTAGCAGCGGTGCGAAAACGACCTGCTATGTATATCGGTGACACCGGTACCAGAGGTCTTCATCATTTAGTAAACGAAGTGATAGATAACAGCGTAGACGAAGCGTTAATGGGTTTTTGCACTTCTATTGTGGTGCTAATCCATCCTGATAACTCCGTGACGGTAACAGACAATGGACGTGGTATTCCCGTAGACATGCACAGTGAATATAACCTTTCTGCGCTGGAAGTAGTGATGACAAAGTTGCATGCGGGCGGTAAATTTGATAATAAAGTATATAAAGTGGCTGGCGGGCTGCACGGCGTGGGGATTTCGGTTGTTAATGCACTCTCCGAATGGCAGGAAGTGGAAGTACAGCGAGACGGGAAGAGGTATTTCCAAAGATACGAGCGCGGGAAGCCGGTATGCGAAGTAAAAGAATTGAGCTACACGGGCGAGAATAACGGCGAGTGCGGGACACGGGTAAGATTTAAGCCGGATAGCAATATTTTCGGTGTCTATGAATTTGACGCTCACATCTTAGCAACTCGACTGCGAGAGCTGGCTTTTTTGAATCGCGGGCTTTCGCTATCATTGAAGGATGAACGGAGCGGTGAAGAGCGAGCTTTTAAATATGAGGGCGGTATTACATCGTTTTTAGAATATATAAACCGGAATAAGAAAGTGCTGCACCGTCCCATAACCTTTGAAGGCGAGAAGGATGATGTTAAAGTTGCAATCGGGTTGCAGTATAACGACAGCTATGCGGAGAACATCTTCTCGTTTGTGAATAATGTGAAGACTGTGGAGGGTGGCAAGCACCTGAGTGGATTCAAAGCGGCTTTGACAAGAGTGCTTAACGAATACGGCAAGTCGATTAACATGCTCAAAAAAGTCAATCTGGATGGCGATGACGTGCGGGAAGGACTTGCAGCGATAATAAGTCTGAAGCTACGAGAACCGCAATTCGAGGGGCAGACAAAGACAAAACTCGGTAATAGCGAAGTAAAAGGGGTGGTGGAATCATTTGTGCGGGAACACTTATGGGATTTCCTGGATGAGAATCCGAATGAGGGTAATGTGATAATACGGAAAGCATTAGAGGCGTCAAGGGCACGAGAAGCGGCACGTCATGCACGTGAAATAGTGCGGAAGAAGGACTCTTTTGCTGATTCGCTACCTGGTAAGCTCGCCGATTGCTCTGAGCGGGATCCCGCGAAGAAAGAGATATACATTGTAGAGGGCGATTCCGCCGGCGGATCGGCTAAACAGGCACGTGACAAAAACTTTCAGGCTATTCTCCCTATACGCGGTAAGATCCTGAACGTGGAGAAGGCGAGGCTGGACAAGATATTAAAGAGCAATGAGATCCGTACGCTTATTACTGCACTGGGTGCGGGCATAGGCGATGATTTTAATATGCAAAAAGCACGCTATCATAAGATAATCATAATGAGCGATGCAGACGTTGACGGAGCGCATATAAGGACTCTGCTGCTTACTTTCTTCTATCGCTACATGCAGGAGTTAGTAAGCGCGAACCACATATACGTAGCGTTACCGCCGTTATATATGGTGAAGAAGGGTAAAGAGATAAGGTATGCGTTTTCAGATGGCGAATACGTAAAGATTCTGGATGAGTTAAAGGTGAAGGAAGGGGATGCAGGTGTGAAGATACAGCATTATAAAGGTTTAGGAGAGATGAACCCTGAGCAGTTATGGGAGACTACCATGAATCCGGCTACAAGGGGCATAAAGCTAGTGACGTTAGAGGATGCTGCCGAAGTAGATTGGCTATTCACCGTGCTGATGGGCGAGGAGGTGGAGCCGAGAAGAAATTTTATACAGGCACATGCAAAGGATGTGACGAATCTGGATATTTGATTGGTCTGCTATTTATCAACGCGGAGATCGCCGAGGATAGTGATTCCGCTGGAAAATTCGACAGTGCCTAAACCCTAACCACTTCTCACGTCGTAAACCGCTTATATATCCTCGTTATTTTAGCCGGCAGTTTCAGGACATCATCTATCACAACCCATCTGCTATCGGCATACATTCGCGGCAAATACGCCGCTGCCTCACGATCAACAGTAATACAAAACGACTTGACACCATATCATTGCGCCTCCTTCAATGCCATTCTCGTGTCTTCAATCGCGTAATTACCATAATAATCACGGTCTAACGGCTTACCATCACTCAACAGAATAAGCATCCTTGTCCTCTCTTCTCTTCTTCTTAATTTCGTTGTGGCATGTCTGATAGCAGGTGCAATTCTGGTAGACTGTTTATTCGTCATTGTAGATATTTTGCACTGCACTCGCAGGTCATAAGAGTCCTCAAAATCTTTGATAAAATATTGAACCGTTGCATCCAGATCAATATCATCACCATCAAATTGCCCCCGTAATTTTACTAAACCTTCTGGTCTGAGCACCTGGAATTCTCGCCTGATTATCTTTATCTGTCCCGCATACTTCCGGATTGTATCCTGATAGATTTCGTCTGACCCGCCCTCTAACATTTGTTCTCTTATCCGCGACCAATTTAACCTATAATCCTTAATATCAATACCCCATTCCGGATATAGATATGTACCTCGTTCGCTTTGAAGTCCGTTTTCAGCCGTAATTATTGTTTCGAGCTCGCTTAAGTAATCCTGCACTTTGTTCGGCTCAAGCGCATCAATTCGTGACTCAACCGCCTTGGGTTTGATTCCTTTCTCTTTGTACAACGCTCTTAACAGTTCTCTTGTTGCATCTTCAGATGGCACGCTAAAGTCATTTGCTTTTTAGCATCGCCCGGTGGCCTTTTGTCGGTTTCGCTATCTATATTCTCACTAATTTTTCGCGCTGTTCTACCGAAATTGCCTATGTTTTTATTCACTTGTGATTGATCTAAAGGAGCGGAAAAAGGATCCATTTGCTTATAGGGTCCTTGAAACTGGTCATCTATCAAGAAATATAATTCCGCCGCCACCCTTGCAGTTTCGTGTATATCCGCATGTGACGAAGATAAGGGTTGGCATATTGATAAAGCTTGCTCAAGTGTTTGTAATAAATTTCCCGGGACTTGCTCTTTTGTCGTTCCGGCACTTAACCGTTGTGCTATAAGCTCTACCGCTCTCTGTTTATCATTAGCTAATTCGTCAAGAGAAGGTCTTTGAGAAACTGTATGAACGTTCATTTCCGATATTTGTACGCCAAGAACGGGATATTCCGCCTTTAGCCGTGAATTGATTCTGTAATCTTCAAGTATTGTTATAAGGTCCTTCGTTAATTCCGGTTCGAGAAAGAGAGCATAAAAAATTTCTAGGTCGCTTTGCATTTCCAACCTTTTTATCTCCATGTATCTCAAACAGCATTAATAATTAGTAATGTACTTATGAATAAAAATAAATCTTGTTGATTATCAAAAGTTTTATTCTCGTTCCTTTGATGAGGAAAAAAGATTTACAGAACGCATTCATTTTTTCGTAAAAGATTTCTCTACAACTAAATTTGAAGAATCGCTATAAAATAATGATATTGAATACCCGCGTAAGTCGTACTTAGGTTTTGTTGTTATTAGACCAATTAAAGGAAGCAATAGAAAACGGCTGATAGGAAGAACGTTATTAAATGCCTATCCCGATGAGAAGAAGTGCAGCCTATGCTTTAGGATTTACCTCTCTCTATTGTGCCACTTCCATACTT
>JAUWVD010000110.1 GCA_030617585.1 Candidatus Methanophagales archaeon | reverse complement strand
CCGGGGGTATCACTAACGCCGGAACAGAAGCTGCAGATTGCTAAACAACTGGACATATTAGGCGTTGACATCATAGAAGCGGGAACTGCGATTATTTCGGAAGGCGAGCAAAAAGCGATAAAGGCAATAGCAGATGAAGGTTTAAAAGCAGAAATCAGCTCATTTGCACGGCTTTTGAAGGGCGATATTGACGCTGCAATTAAATGTGGCGTTGACACAGTTAATTTAGTTGCACCTGTTTCGGACGATCACATAAAGAAGAAATTGAGGAAAGATCGTGAAACGCTAAGAAACATGACCATTGAGATGTCAGAATATGTAAAGGGGCATGGCTTAATGGTGGAAATCAGCGCCGAAGACGCATCACGAGCGGATATGGTGTTTTTGAAATCATTCTTTTACGATTTGGATCAGATTGTTGACCGTTTAAGCTTCTGTGATACCGTTGGCGTGCTCTATCCGGAACGTACGAAGGAGATGTTTCAAGCCCTTTGTAGTTGCGACACACCCGTATCCGTGCACTGCCACAATGACTTCGGATTGGCGACTGCGAATTCAGTAACTGCTGTTATGGCGGGTGCGAAGGTGGTGCACGTAACGGTAAATGGGTTGGGCGAAAGAGCGGGTAACGCATCCTTAGATGAGGTGGTAACTGCTTTAGAACTGCTCTACGGCGTAAAGACGAATATAGCAAAGGAAAAGATGTATGAAACATCGCGAGTAGTTATGAATTTGACAAAGATGCCAGTTGCACCGAACAAGCCGCTTATGGGTGATAATGCCTTTACGCACGAGTCCGGAATGCACGTTCATGGTACCCTGGCAGATAAAAGCTTGTATGAGCCAATTGACCCAGGACTGATAGGGCGGAAGAGGCGATTCGCAATAGGGAAGCATACAGGTAAGGCATCAGTGAAGATGAAGCTGGATGAGATGGGTATATCTGCCGATGATGAGCAACTGCAGAAGATATTGACCGAAGTGAAAGAGCTCGGCGATAAAGCTAAACTGATTACAGACGCGGATTTCCAGGCAATAGTAGATGATGTATTACATATAGAGCGAGAGGAGAAGATAAAACTTGTGGACATCTCTGTGGTATCAGGTAAGAACGTGTATCCAACGGCGTCATTGCGATTGGAGATAGATGGTGAAGACGTGGTGGAAGCGGGTGTCGGTATTGGTCCGGTGGATGCGGCAATAAACGCATTACGGAAGGCGATGGCCGGGATGGAAATGAACGATTTGCGCCTTGACGAGTATCACGTAGATGCCATCACCGGTGGAACAGATGCGCTAGTGAATGTCTTAGTGAAGATGAGCCGAGGTGATGAGACGATAACAGCAAGTGGTGTGAGTGCAGACATTGTGATTGCATCTGTATACGCACTAATTGATGGTGTGAATCGGTTGTATCGTTGATTATTAGAAAAAAGGTGCCACTTATATAAGTTGTATCGCTAATTTTCTAACACTCGAAACCAATTCAACAAAGGGGGCACTGTCGAATTTCCCCGTTTGTTGACAAGAAGTTGCATCGTGGATTGCCCTTGTGGCTACCCTCTCCATTTGGGGTAATCCTACTGCGGAACACGCCGGGGGTAACGCTTGCGTGGTAAGCTCGCAGGACAACATGGGAAAATCCGAGAACCCAGCTCAGATCAACTGCCAGCTAGGATAGGAAGGCTATGAAGAGTATAATGAGAACCATTGTAAGAAGGTTGAAGAATATGTTAACAGGCTGCAAGCCAGAATTAAAGCAATTCCTTAAGGCCGGATACGTATACAATCGCCATTTGAATCCTACCAAGTCAGGAACTCCACAAGGTGAATTTTGTGAGGTATGCAGATGATTTCTTTACAGAAAGGGTTACGAAATGCTTGAGCGATATGAAGGGTAACTTTCACGTACCGTTCTGAGATGAGAATGGGCGAGTAATCACCCTATTCTTAATCTGCGATATAGGTATAAACCTCTTCCCACATCAAAAAATTTTTTGCATATTCGCGTACGCACTCTTCTCAAATTATAAAAGCGTTTAATAAAAGTGTCTGAAACTCGATTCCACCTGAAGTGAAACCGAAAGGATTGTATACCCGCACATAAAACTGTTTTATAATGAATAAAATGAATATGACAGTGGCAAGATGTGGAATAACGTGCAAGCGGGTATTAATAGCAAAAACATTTGAAAGGGATACCATCTTCAACGCATTCGCAGATTCAGTTGAGAAAACGGTTATCCCGCCCGCAGAAAATATTTATTCCGTGAAAGGTGCGCCGGCTACGAACTATCGTATAAACTCTCGTGGTTTTGTTATGATTTCTGCGCAATAAAAAAAATGAAGCGCCCATAGGCATTAAAAAGCAATCACTGGTTCACCGTCTGTGCTGTAACCGATCTCTTCCTCCTTTACCGGGAGCATCAGTAATATCCCCAGCACCTCGACGCACATAAGGAAGAGAAATGCAACGTCAAATGCACTGGCCAGCTCCGCGGGGGGAAGTGTGTGAGCGGAGACCTGTGCAAGTTCCGGTCCCAGAGCTACGGTAGCGACCAGTATTACCAGTGCGACCCCGAGAGAGGACCCGAGATTAGTCATCATCTTGATCAGACCCGAGGTTGTGCCCCGTTCCTTTATCGGAGATTCGCCCATAACTGCACTGTTCAGAGGGGCATAAGCAATACCCGTACCCGCTCCGAGGAGGAATAAATAGATCACCGTGTGCCCGATACTGGTGTTAAGACCTATGGTGGAGAGCAGGAAGAGAGCAAGGACACAGATCACGAAACCGAGAATGATCGGCTTTTTGGTGCCTATTACATCCGAGATCCTCCCGGCGATGGGAGAGGTGAGGATCATCCCGATTGGGAGGGCCAGCAGAACAGTGCCCGCATTGTCCGTAGGGAGGTGTTTGACTATTTCAAGGTAGAACGGCATAAGGATCATGACCCCGGCAAGGGCCATCTGGATGAGCATTACATCCAAGTTCTGCAGGGTGAAGGCCCGATTGGCGAAAAGATGTATATTAACCAGTGGTTCGGTAGTCCGTCGCTCATGGAGATAGAAAAAGATCCAGAAGACCGCTGATACGATTAAAGCAAGGACTGCGCTCATTCTCGCTGCTCCCGGCAGAAAGATGAGGCCATAAATTAGCGTGCCTATAGCGGCGAAGATCAAGATCACACCCGGGGCGTCCAGCTTCGCTTTTGGCGCGATTGGGTCCAGTCGGGGGAGGATATGCATCCCCAGCAGTAAGGCTGCGATGCCAACCGGAATGTTAACATAGAAAATGAACCGCCAGGAGAAGGTACTGGTAAGAAATCCGCCGATCACCGGTCCCAGTGCAGCACCAAGCATGGTGAACATGGCCACGATACCGAGGGCCTGCCCACGGAGAGCAGATGGGAGATAGGAAGTGATCATGACGGCCCCGAGAGCTGCGATAATAGCCCCTCCCACTGCCTGAAGCATGCGGGAGAGAATCAGGACATCGATTCCTGGTGCTAGGCCACACAAGGCTGAGCCAATAGTAAAAAGGATAAAACCAGCCAGGAAAATTTTCCGGTAACCCTTCATATCCCCGAGGCGGGACGAGACAAGCAGGAGGCTGATCAGAACAATCAGGTATGCGTTCAGCACCCATGATACCGTGACCGTCGAGACATCAAATGCTTTACCAATCGAAGGTAGAGCAATATTGACGATGGTGACGTCAAGTCCGGCCATGAAAGACCCGAGGGAGATAACCAGCACGATCATCAGATCTTTGGGCGACATTTTCTGTCGAGCGGATGCTTCACTCATATTTCTAATTTCAGCAACATTCTTTTTATATATAAATATTTAAAAGCCTTTGCGTAGAGATAGCATTTAATTAGCAACAAGTCTATTGTCCTATACTGTAAAGTAGAAATTAAAATTTATAAAGATAAAGAGTACTACCAACATCAAAGTAAAAATAGTAAAAATGGACATACTAATCCTTCCAAAGCTGCTTCCCCGAGCGGACATTATTGGCGGACCTATCTTAATCTATCATCGAATCAAGAACCTGTCTTCTATGGGGCATAAGATAACCCTGATTGCGCCTGTGTATACGGATGAAGATCGAACGGATAAAAGTCTTGCACCCTTCTGTGAAAAGATTATCAAGATCGATTCTGTCCGGGAGCAACCAGAAGAAGAAGTAGAGGCACTTTATAAACGATTGCATAGACCAAGGAACTTCTTAACCGGGGACGGTGGTTACAGTGACGGGCTAGACGAAGCATTGAAATCCGCATTAAAGGATAAACATTTTGATGCTGTTATTGCTGAATATTCAATGATGGGGCAGTACATAGAGTCAAATCGTAGCTTCATCCCCGCAGATACCATGTCTGTGATTTCGGTACATGAATGCTATACAAAAGCGTTTGAACTAAGAGCCGAAAAAGGAGAGGCTATTAGTGCTGATACAATAAAGGAGCTATTTAATTACGAGTTTAAGATGTATGACGCTGCAGATAGGATTTTATCATTAACCCGGGAAGATGGCAATATTATGATAGGCTATGCGCCAGAACTGAAGGACAAAATCAGGGTAGTGCCTCACGGAGTTGACACGAGATTTTACACGCCGTCTGAGAATAAGTCCTGGGCAAGAAGCACAAAAAATATACTCTATCTTGGCAATTT
>JAUWVD010000001.1 GCA_030617585.1 Candidatus Methanophagales archaeon | reverse complement strand
AAATTGTCAATCTTTCCGGTAAGCAAAACGGCAAAAAGGATAGAGAATAAAATTGTTGCTGAAACGGAATCGAAGAGCGATAAGCAGATCCAAATTAGCACTATGATAGGCGCTATTAGTACCGCTTTTTTCTTGCTGAATGTATCTTCATCGAAGGCATCATCAATATATTTCAGCCCCGCGCCTATTACTGCGAAAGCAAGAATGATTACAATTTGCGATACGAGAGCGCAATATAAGGGGGCCATATATTAATAACACACAGGGCTATATATTAATAACACACATTTAGACATTATAATTCTTTAATCGTGGTTTTTTATTAGCTTTACAGATCAACCACAGTTGATCGCTTACGGTAGTGCTCATGCAATTCTCTCCCCCACGATAGGGCCTTTTCATCATCACCTATCAAGGCGCTATTACGGTCATAGACCCCATTCTCCGCAAAGAACCCGAGATAAAAAATACTGTCAGTAAGAGTAAGGGCTAATTTTATATCTTCATCCATCGCGAATAAACTAAGGTTGGGCTCCTGCAAAAAGCTTTTAAAATCTTCTTCTGTTTCCATCAATCCAACTATATTCTCCAATACCTCATTCGTTACGATGAGTTCTACATCAATCCTTCTTCTCTTCACCAATTCTTCAAATATTTTTAGATAATCTAAATGGAAGACAGGATAAATGCCCTTCACTTCGTTTGCGGTTTCCAATATTTGAAGTAAGGTCGTATGCGATTTGAAGATGTCCGCAGTCGTATTGGATAGACGAGAAGAATTGCTCAAAGCCCCTATCTTGTCGAGCAAATGTGGTGCAATACCGCTGAGGTCATGCTCAAGCCAGAAGTCCTCGTGCTTCTTCAGCACTTCTATCACATCTATAATACCCACTAATTTTAAGACCATGACCTCACCGATATTCGTCAGTGCATAACCCCTATTTTCAGCCTGAAAAAGAAGATTATCTTTTTCAAGTTCTCTTAACGCATGTATTGCAGTTGTAGAGCTAACACCCAGCGAATCTCGTAATTCACGTAGTGGTTTCTTACCGTTTTTCAAGGCAATCAGGATTCTTGTTCGCAGATCCGAGCAAGCGGCGAGGTGAAGGGTGTTGTGAATGATTTCAGGCTTCTTTTTTTCACCTGCTTTTGTCATCGCTTTTGTTTCACCTACTTCGCTTACTTCCCGGGCTATTATTACTTATCCAGGTTGTAATACAAAAAGTTATGTTAGCTACATAGTCAAGAGCACGAAACATTGCTTGAAGTTGGCAAGATTGTCGAAATACATTAAGGTTTATATACACCTCTGTACAATGTGCTTACATATAGTTCCTACAAAGGGATAGGGCATAGATAAAAAGGTGAGCAAAAAAAGGTGAAAAAAATGAGAGGACCAGAATCGAGAAGTAGATGGGACATCATCTTGGACATATTAAGGGTAACATCTGAAGGCGAGGGTAGAGCGAAGAAGACGCGAATTATGCAGTATGCATACCTGGACTGGCGGAATTTCCAGAGGCATTTTGGCTTTCTACAGGAGAACGAATTTATAAGTGATCACAATGATCCGAAAGAAGGGACAAGTTACTATGTTACAGAAAAAGGTATAGACTTGATGGGGCGATTAAATGCAGTGCAGAAGATGCTGCAATGAACCTTAAATTTTCTTTTGGAAAAGATGTTTCAGAATGAAAATCCAAACTTTCAATGTAAATGCTTTTATACTTACGAAATAGGGGTATTTATACATGATAGTAATAAATGCATATGGCACGGATGAAGGGATAGAGCGGAAGGAGAGAAGAAGATGGTAAGAATAGAGCCTAGAAGCAGATGGGAAATTATCTTAGATATATTAAAGGTAATCGAGGTAGGAGAGGGTAGAGCGAAGAAGACACGAATTATGCAAAATGCATATTTGGATTGGAGAAACTTCCAACGGCATTTTGGCTTTCTCCAGGACCAGGGTTTTATAGGAGATCATGAAGATTCTAAAGGGGGGACAAGTTACTACCTTACAAAAAAAGGTATAGACTTGATGGGGCGATTAGAGGAAGTGGAGAAGATGCTGAAGTGACCCTTTTCTTTTGATTACGACTATACTAAGCGAGAGTAAAAAGAGAGGGGAAAAAATGTGAGCAATACAAAACATAGAAGCCGATGGGACATCCTGTTTGATATACTAAAGGTGATATCCGAGGAGGAAGGAGTGAAAAAGACACGCATCATGCAAAAAACAAATTTGGATTGGAGAAGTTTTAAGAAATATTTTGACTTCCTCGTGGACCATGGCTTTTTAAGAGTGGGTGACGAATCGGGCAAAAGGAAGAGCTACAAGCTTACAAAGAAAGGGCGGAATTTGTTAGTGGAATTGCAAGAAGTGACGGAGATGATTCAAGAATAAAACGTTATAAGTGAAGTACCCGGCACTGTCTAAAAATTAAGTGTTTTATCACCGCGGAGATCGCCGAGGGCGCAGAGTTTAAGAGCGTTTCAATCCACGCACTTTGCGGTAAAACTTAAGGATATTGTGATTTCACTCGAGAATTCGACTGTGCCTTTTAATGCGCCAAAATCATTTGACATTATGAGAGGAGAGATAGGATAGGATAGAGGGAGAATAGCTAAATGGAAGAGAGAGGTCTACTAGGGGATATAAGGATAATAGCATTAATACTACTTGTCATTGCCGCTTTGGTTGCCATTTATGTTTATCCACCACCACCTGCAGATGCGGGGATCGACGGCAATCTAAAATATGGTCTGGATTTAGTGGGTGGGTCATGGCTGCAGTTGAAATTAGAAGGCACCTTAGTGGGGATAAACGCATCTGTTAATGAAAGTACGGTTGCAACATACCTTGAAAAGGAGCTGGATACCGAAGTTAATTATTACAAGACTGATAGAGAGACCGTATATGAGATAAGGAAGAGTGTCTCAAAGGACAAATTATCCGAATTACTAACAGGAGTTAATGGTAGCATAACGAAGAAACTGGATGGCGAAGATTATTTCGAAGAGAGTGTTATTCCGGAAACGCGAGACGAAACGAAACAGATAATAGAGACAAAGCTAAACATACTTGGATTAGCGGATATTAAGCCAAGAACGGTTGGAGAGAACTTTATCCTTATTGACCTTGCGGGTGTGGACATCGGGACGGCAAAGAGGATAGTAGGTAATCCCGGAAAGTTTGAGATACGAATCCAGACAGAAGGTGTAAGAGGCGATATAGAGAAAGGGCAAAGATTGGATGAGATCGCGAACATCAGTGCACATGTCATTTATGGCAGCGAGGGGATAGAAAGCAGAAGCGTGGGCGCAATGCCAGAGCGTGAGAAAGAGGATAGACCCTGGGGTGCTACATTTACGTTAAAGGAGAAAGGCGCGGTCGCATTAAGAGATGCTGCTATTGAATATAATGCGACCGATGATAGAGAGAATCACGAACTCGCAATGCTGCTTGACGAGGTGGTTGTGTATAGTGCGTCATTATCACCTGATCTTGCGATAAAAATGAAGGAAAAGCCGCAGTATGGCTTGCGTGCAGAAACAGGAGTGGGCGATGAAGGATTTAAAGAGGCAAAAGAGCTGATAATACACTTAAAAGCGGGCGTATTACCCGTAAATGTGAATATAATAGGCTCGGGCGAAATCCCCGCTTATTTGGGGGCGCAATTCAAGGAAGGAGCAGCAATTGCTGGATTATTTGCGCTTATCTTCGTTACAGTTGTCGTCTTCTTGCGATACCGGGAGAAGAAGATAGTATTACCGATTTTCTTTGCACTTCTTAGCGAGGTGATCTTGATATTGGGCTTTGCCGCGGCGATAGGATGGCAGATGGATTTGCCGAGCATTGCGGGAATAATCGCGGTGATAGGCACGGGTGTGGATCAATTAGTGATAATAACAGATGAAGTGCTTTCGGGTGGTCGGTCCTCTAAGACCATGTATCGTAAACGGATCTCATTTGCATTTGGTATAATCTTCGTTTCTGCTGCAACCACAATCGTGGCGATGCTAGCTCTTGGTTTGATGGCACTTGGCACATTGAAGGGTTTTGCCATTGTAACCATCGTTGGACTGTTAATAGGGATTTTCATTACAAGGCCTGCTTATGCGCGGATATTAGAGGAGATATTGTGAAGAAAAGCGCAAGACTCTTTATACCCCTTGGATCCGGATAACCCTTACCGAGGAATATATGCATGATGTTACCGCCGTTAACAATGGGGAAGAAGTCCTCATCGTCGGGCGAAGTTTTGAACGAGTACGCGCAACAGTGATAGCACGAAACACCTGCATCTGCATGAGCTGCTCTATCGCCTCATATCATATGAAAGCCCTTCGAGATATGTGCACTGCCAAAAATCGACACTGCATGTAGAATAGCAACCTCTGGCTTCTTCGCTGGTCCTGCTACTGATGCTTTTGTACCTGACCCGTCGGGCATCAACCCATAATAGAAGAAGTAAAGAAGAAGCCAAGGCCCGGATTTGAACCGGGGTATAGCTGATCTGCAGTCAGCCGCGTGTGCCTCTCCGCCACCTTGGCTCAAACTTTCCTTTTAAGATAAGAAAGAGGAAGAAAGTTTGATTAAAGAAAAAAACATTTGACAATATAAAAAAAATCAAAAAATTAGAGAAGAATAAAGAAAAAGTGCACTTCACAACTCAGATTTCATCTGAACCCAGCAATAGGTTTACTAGTGCGGACGTTAGTAGCTGCGGGCTGAAAATCTCGGTTTTCACCTTGATTCTTACACCCCAACTCTATCAAACCGTTCTTCTAACGGTGTCCTTAAAGAGGCCTTTTTTTAGGGATGGCTTCGAGCTTAGATGCTTTCAGCTCTTATCCATTAGCGCGTAGCTGCCCGGCGATGCCCTGTCGGGCAACCGGTACACCAGTGGCGCCGCTGCTCTGTTCCTCTCGTACTAAAAGCAGCTTCCCCTCAGACCTCAAAACACCCCCAATAGATAGCAACCGACCTGTCTCACGACGGTCTAAACCCAGCTCACGATCTCCTTTAATAGACGAACAGTCTTACCCTTGGCTGCCGATGCACAGCCAGGATGGAGAAAGCCGACATCGAAGTAGCAATCCTCCAGGTCGATATGGACTCTCGCTGGAGACAACTCCGTTATCCCCGGGGTAGCTTTTCTGACGTCTTTAGGCCCTACCAAAGAGCCGTAAAGGTTCGTTAGACCCGACTTTCGTCTCGTGACTTCCTGCTATGCGAAGTCACGTCAGGCTGACTTTTGCTCTTGCACTCTACGGTGGAGTTCTGACCCACCTGAGTCAACCTTAGGGCGCCCTCGATATCTTTTCAAGGGCATGGCGCCCCACCTAAACAGCCCACCTACCGGTGTTCTCTTTTCGAGTAAGGGTCACAACTTCGGATGGGTAGTGTTCCATTGGCAGCTCTGTGTTTCCTGGCGAAAACACTTCTTCGCCTCCTACCTACGCTATACATCCGAAGGCGTAACTCAACGACAGGCTGCTGTAAAGCTCCACGGGGTCTTCGCTTCCCCTTGGGGGTCCCTGGACTTTTCACCAGGATGTTGACTTCGCCGGTTTCCAGCTAGGGACAGTAGAAGGCTCATTCCTTCATTCGTGCAAGCCGCCAATTAAGCGGCTAGGTACTACGCTACCTTAAGAGGGTCAGAGTTACCCCCGCCGTTTATAGGTCCTTCGTCCCCTTGTAAAGGGCTTTCAGATACCTACACTGGGCAGGAGTCAGTGACCGTACTCATCCTTACGGACTTGCGATCACTTACGTTGTTATTAGACAGTTAGCCTTCCCTTGTCACTGCGACCTGCCTTTTACAAGGCAGGCACCCCTTCTCCCGAAGTTACGGGGCTATTTTGCCGAATTCCCTTAGCTGGATTTCCCCGACACGCCTGAGCCTTCTCAGCTAGGGGCACCTGTGTCGGTTCTCGGTACGGACATTCAGCCGCCCTTTTCACGGGCTCCTGGGCTTAACTGACTTTCGCCATCACACATTCGCCTACTTCTCGCCATTACGGCTCTCCATAGGGTTCGGTGCTTGGACGGCGTGACAGCACCGCTCAATCTACCCGGAAGCGTCAGGTGTGCTCGAAGCACATAGGCTGAATGGCGCAGGAATATTAACCTGCTTCCCATTTGATATGCTCCAATTAGGACATATCTTAGGACCGGCTAACCCTTGGCTGACGAACATTGCCAAGGAAACCTAGCCCCTTCGGCGATCGGGATTCACACCCGACTATGCTGCTACTATCGCCAGGATTCTCGTTTCTGCACGGTCCACATCCCCTCACAGGGATGCTTCTGCCCATGCAGAACGCCCCTCTACAGGATATCCTTTCAGATCCCTGAGGTATCGGTGGTCGGCTTAAGCCCCATCCATTTTCGATGCTACAAACCTCGACTGGTGAGCTGTTACGCACTCCTTAGAGGATAGCTGCTTCTAAGCTAACCTTCCAGCTGTTTGTGGTCTGCAACGCTCTTTAGTGTTAACACTTAGCCGACACTAAGGGACCTTAACCTCAGTCAGGGTTCATTCCCTCATGGACTGGGAGCTTACCCCCCAGCCCGGACTCCAGTCTTCTACGACGATAGCGCATTCGGAGTTTGACAGGGGGGCGAAGTCTTTCGACTTCGGATCCCCCAATCGGTGGCTCTACAACGCTATCCATCTCAGACCGGGTCATGCTACGGCATGTTTCGAGGGGAACCAGCTATTGCCGGGTTCGATTGGCCTTTTACCACTAAACATAGGTCATCCGAGAGATTTGCAAATCATCACCGGTTCGGCCCTCCATCCCCCTTTCGGAGAACTTCAGCCTGCCCACGCTTAGATCACCCGGCTTCGGGTCATATCCCTGTGACTCCACGCAGTTCATACGTCGTTCCTCTCCATAGGATGCGAACTGTTGGTTACCCTACGGCTCCCCTTTTGCGGGTTAGCCTCGCCACAGAGATATACTCCCTGGCCCGTTCTCCAGAACGTACGATACAACTCTGTTCTGCAATCTTCGTACACATCCCTCACGAGATTTTCCTTCAGACTACGTCATCACTTTCAAGCCATATCACTCTATCGCCATTTAGTTTCAGGCTCTTTTCACCTCCTTACTTGGGGTGCTTTTCAGCTTTCCCTCACGGTACTATTACGCTATCGGTCTCAAGACGTGTTTAGTTTTGGAGGTTGGTAACCCCCAGATTCCCGCAGGAAATTCAACCTACGGTACTCAAGTAAAGACTCAAGCCCTCTATCTTACGCCTACGAGGCTTTCACTCTCTATGGCGCCGTGTTCCAACGGACTTTAACTTCAATAGGGCGGGCTTTATATGAGTCCTACTTACAACCCCACATCTTCCTTCTCTTTCGAGAAGGAATTCGGTTTGAACTGTGCCGATTTCACTCGCCGTTACTCACGGCATCTCAATTGATTTCTCCTCCTGCTCCTACTAAGATGTTTCAATTCAGAGCGTTCCCAATCCTTACGGATCGACATAAAAATGTCAAGAGTTCTTATTAGGGCATCCCCGGTTCTAAAGCTCCTTGTGCTTACCCGAGGCTTTTCGCAACTTGGCACGCCCCTCATCAGCGCTTGAGCCGAGCCATCCACTAAATGGCATAAATCACCAACATATAACCTTGCTGAGCTCATTAAATGTCTGAGTTGCAAAGTGCGTATGATAACTTCATCTGGCAGCAACTGCCATCTGTAACTTCCCTAACAACAAGCAAGTCGTTAGGTGCATTCACATCACATTCCTAGAACATGGACTCGCTGGGATTTGAACCCAGGGCCTTCGCCTCGCAAAGGCGACGATCTTCCACTGATCTACGAGCCCCAAATTTATCCCAGCTATTTATTTGATATGCTATGATTTAAACTAGACCCCAAACCTAACTTGATAATCTTTCAGCTCTGATTGGTTTTAAAAAAATTTAGGAGGTGATCCAGCCGCAGATTCCTCTACGGCTACCTTGTTACGACTTAGCCCCCCTTACGAGACTTAGGTTCGAGCATGCCAAAAAACATGACCTCACCTAAATCCCACTCGGCTGGCTTGACGGGCGGTGTGTGCAAGGAGCAGGGACATATTCACCGCACCATTTTGAGATGCGATTACTACGGATTCCAGGTTCACGAGGGCGAGTTGCAGCCCTCGATCCCAACTAAGGATAGTTTTAGGGGTTTGCCTTCCCCTTTCGGGGTCGATACTCATTGTACTATCCATTGTAGCACGCGTGTAGCCCGGAGGATTCGGGGCATACTGACCTACCGTGGCCCGCTTCTTCCTCCACCTTAGCGGCGGCAGTCCTCACAGAGTTCCCATCCTCCTTACGGAGATGCTGGCAACTGTGAGCGCGGGTCTCGCCCGTTGCCTGACTTAACAGGATGTTTCACGACACGAACTGTCGACGGCCATGCGCCACCTCTCAGCTAATCCGGTAAGGTCTTCAGCCTGACCTTCATCTTGCTGTCGCCTCCGGTGAGTTTCCCGGCGTTGAATCCAATTGAACCGCAGGCTCCACCCGTTGTGGTGCTCCCCCGCCAATTCCTTTAAGTTTCAGCCTTGCGACCGTACTCCCCAGATGGCGGGCTTAACGGCTTCCCTTCGGCACTGACATCACTCGCAGTAATGCCAACACCTGGCCCGCATCGTTTACAGCTAGGACTACCCGGGTATCTAATCCGGTTCGCGACCCTAGCCTTCGTCCCTCACCGTCGGACCCGGTCTGGTCAGACGCCTTCGCTACTGGTGGTCCCTCAAGGATTAACGGATTTCACCCCTACCCTTGAAGTACCTCTGACCTCTCCCGGTCCCAAGCCAAGCAGTATTCCCTGAAAGCTTAACCGTTAAGCGGTTAAATTTCCCAAAGAACTTACCTGGCCGGCTACGGACGCTTTAGACCCAATAATCGTGGCTACCACTTGGGCTGCCGGTGTTACCGCGGCGGCTGGCACCGGTCTTACCCAGCCCTTACTTCAAGTGCTTTTTAGACACCTGAACAGCCTCCATAGGAGGCACTCAGAGTTCCCTTATCGTGCTTTCGCACATTGTAAAGTTTTCGCGCCTGATGCGTCCCGTAGGACCTGGGTTCTTTTCTCAGAACCCATCTCCGGGCTCTTGCTCTCACAACCCGTACCGATTGCAGGCTTGTTGATCCATTACATCAACAACAACCTAATCGGCCGCAGACCTATCCTTGGGCGCCTCAGCTTTTGGACATCGCGCATTCCAGCTATCGATGCCCTATCCGGTATTGTCCCCAATTTCTCAGGGGTTATCCCGGACCCAAGGGCAAGTTATCCACGTGTTACTGAGCCGTCCGCCGGGTTACCTCTTCCGAAGAAGAAGCACCCTCGACTAACATGGCTTAATCGAACTCTGATGGCAGTAGCCTCTGGCAGGATCAACCAGTGTTGAAATTGACAATATTTTGCACACACCTACCTTAACCAATCAGATTTACTGGCTATCAAATTAGGCTTAAGTATCCATTGTCGGACACGAAAATACATCTGCTTCATGTCCCCACATTACCATAATATACAATTGAATTGCTACTATAAAAACTTATTCTATCTTGAATGTTTTCTCTCGTACCACTGCGTCCAACCCTTCTAGGCTTATCTTTCTTTCCGCCAGCCCCGGTTCTAGTGCTTTCATACGCAGCGCAACTGCTTCGCGCACATACATATCGTCGATTATACGTGTAGCAGGAACATCTAAAGCGCCCCTTAAAACAGCCGGAAAAAATCGTCCGCTATATCTGCCACCCATCCTCGCTTTATGATGCCTAGACCAAGAGGTTGAAAGAGCGATGCAAACGTCAGAATCACGCATTGTCACTTTTATATCGCCGCTTCTACCGCCTTTGTTCGTCTTTTTGCATATCCCCCACTTATTCTTATCCTCTTTCACATCTATCCGATCAGCATTCAAGATCCCCATACTATCAAGCATTTAAATTATAGATGATGTATCCTTCTTTGATATTTCATAATTAAAGATTCTTGCAAAGCAGAATCTATCTTTAATCGGTGTTTTTTTAAAAAAAGCGCTACGTACGCCATTAGAGGAAGAGGAAATAAATGAAGATGCGTGGGAGAGTATCATGAAAAATGGAGCCTGAGGGATTTGCTACGTTGAGAGCCGGTGAAAAAAAAGCGAATAAAAAGATAGTGAAAGTGGGCGATTGTGAAGTGGACCTCGAAGAAGTGGTGCGAGACCTCCGGGGAGTGGAGGACATCGCGACAGATATAATTAAGGAGATGGGCGAAAGGCGGGTGAAACAATGGAAACCAAAATTGAATATCTTAGCACATGCATCGGACATCGCAGAATGGGATAATGTGCTTCTGAACAGGTATCACCCCTTATACACTAGCATACCAAGTACCCCCACAATTATGGAAGAGTCAAACCAAGCGAAGCTAAGCTTGCAGGACACATGTAAAGGGCTGTTTAAGCAATTAACATTTGCGCGTGATTTGCTTGAATTCGCTATAAAAGTCTTCGGTCGAAATAGGGAGATTGACATGGGTAGTTCGATCACGTATCCCACGATGAACACATCCATGCTAACGGGATTTTACACGAAGAATTTAGATGATATGGATAGAGCGTTATCGTACGCAGAAACGCAACTATCAGAGTTACTACTCGCCGCTTATTTCGGGGCTGAGAGCGTAATAGAGTTTGAGGAGAAGGCCCTGCATGCAGGCGCCCTCACCTTCCTTGCGATGGAGATAGCGGAAACTATAAAGATGTGCTGCTTTGAGTTCTTCAATGCTGGCAACCATCCGGCAACGGAATATTCTGATTCCCCTCCTGTTGAGATTGAGGTGGGGATGGGTGCAGTTGATAGAACCAAACCAGTTATAGTTTTCTTCGGCAATAATTTCCTGCCTGCATGGTTCGCCGTTGAGCACGTAAAGGCAAATGGATTAGAAGATGCGATAGAGATCTGTGGTGTGGGTGCGGTAGGGCATGACATACCGCGATTTTATAACGGGGGGAAGGTTCTCACATCCGCAGTAAAGGCAAGGAAGGTTACCAGAGCGGGCATACCAGATGTAGTTGTTGCCAGTGAGACATGTCTGGATTTTGATCTGGTGGCAGAAGCGAAGCGAGTAGATGCGAAAGTGGTTGCATATGGATATAAAGCGGGTAGTGGGTTAGAAGACAGGTCTGATGATTCTGTGGATGATATACTTAAAAATGTAATGGAGAATGACTTGCCAGGCGTGAGGATAACAATTCCGGAGAAAGCGGGCGAACTCGCTGTTAAATTAGCGATTGCTATAAAACAAAAAGGGAAGAGAAAAGAGAACTACTTGTTGGCTGAGCTAAAGGAAGAAGCGTCAAGATGTAACTCATGCGACCTCTGTATCGAGGTATGTCCAAATAAGCAGACAATAAGCAAGGCGATGGATGACGTGAGCGCACTCGCAGATATTTACGATAACTGTATATTTTGCGGTCTGTGTGAAAGAGCATGCCCTGAAGGAGTCCCGATTATGGATTTGATTATGAGTGCTGCAGCTACAAGAGGTAAGCTAAAAGGGGATAAATATCTTATGCGTGCTGGCAGGGGTCCTATGTCAGAGTTAGAGTGGCGGGACTTGACGTTTGGGATTATCCTCGGTGGTAACGGTCCTGGGATGATTAACATTATAGGGTGTGGAAATTATCCGGGTTCGGAGCGCGAAGTAGCGGAAATTGCACGATATTTTCTGGAACGGAATGCTCTTGTCACTGTTTCCGGATGCGTTGCCGCAGATGTTGCGAAATATTTCGATGAAAACGGTTTTTTATTCGAGCAATACATCGCGGCAGGCGTGCTAAAAGGGTTGGTGAATTTTGGCGGGTGCACTGCTATCTCACATGTGCCCGCGGCGATCTATCGCGGTGCGTTGGTCGGCAGTGGGTACACACCAAAGGCAAACTGGACGCAGATTGCCGATTATCTCTATGCGCGATTACCCGTAGTAGTTATAATGTGGGGTGCAGCGACGGAGGAGATGTACGCAGTCGCATCGGGACTCGTAAGGTCAGGCATACCGGTAGTTATCGGTCCTTCCGGCTTCAAGTTCAAGAGATATTTTTTGGGCGATAAAGATGACAGGAGCAAGTGGTGGATGTATGACGGCGTTACGGGCGAGAAGAAAGAGGTTGAGCCATGCCCTATGCACATGCTCGTGCCTGTGGATACGAAAGAGGAAGCAATAGCGATGTGTGCTAAGTTATTGCATCGACCGCTTGCGTTGCGGGATCCAAGACTTGCGAGTTTAGAAGCGGAGAACGAAGCATATAAAAACTTCTTTGGCGAATATTCCGATGATTGGCATTTGTATGTGCGATCAGAGCAGGAATTGCATGTGATGCGGCGTGCGGAATTACTGAGGAAGTTGGGACAGGAGCATGGCTGGGAGATAGAAGGTATGAAGATAAAGCGGGCAAAGCATAGGTCGGGCGAACTGATGGATATGCAAGAGTATAACAAAAGATACGGGATACAATTGGGCCGGTATTCGACGCTCGTGCCGAGGTTGATAACGAGGAAGGGTATAAAATAGAAGGATAACAAGATGACAAAAGCGAAGCTGACAGAAGAAGAAGAAGAACAAGAACAAGCGAGAGATAGGCAAGAGATATGGGATGCCTTACCCAAAGGTAAGGTTTATCACGTACCAACGAATCCCGACGATTTTTTTACGGGAATCTCCTATGACATATCACCACGGCAGGCCGGGCAGAGGGTGAGGAAGCATGACATGTATTGCGAGTTAGGTGGTCCGAAGCAGAGATACAGTAGCTTCTTCTTTATCGAGGTGGTGAAAGGGGAGGACAAGATAGAAGATGGACGCGTGGAGGTGATAGGACCAGAGATAAAGGAGATAGAGGGGCAATCACTGCCTTTTGGCTTCTGGATACGATATTATGGTAAGGAATTAACAGAAGATTATCTTGATTTGCTCACACGATGGACGTATTTCGCATTGGAAGAAGGGGAAGGGTGGATGCTACTTAATACCCGTGACACAATATGGTTGCGATTGCACAAAAAAGATGCGGATAAACATGATTTTGAGCACCTTGGCCAAGCGATGATAAATCTCTGCAAGATACAGTTCCCTCTGGTAGAGAAGGCAGATGCGAAGATTCTGATAGCCACAGAGGATCTAGGTGGGTCCAAACACACAAAGGGTATAATAGATAACGTTTGCGTGCCCTACTGGGAGCGAGTGGATAAGCGTGCGAGGGCATTTTCTGACGATGATGCAGATACTTTTTATGGCTGCACTATCTGCCAGACATTCGCGCCGAGTCATGTATGCGCAGTTGCACCGGATAGACCGCCCTATTGCGGGATAATCACATGGATAGGTGCAAAAGTAATGTGTGACCTTGATCCGTATGGATATATATTTGAGATGCCGAAGGGCGAATGCGTTGACCCCGAAGGCGGAGAATACACGGGCATAAATGAAAAGATCTATGAGAAGTCAAACAGGACTTACAAACGCGTGGTTATGTATTCTTCGATTACATATCCGCAGACGAATTGCGGATGTTTCGAAGCTGCCATATTCTATATTCCCGATGTTGATGGCTTGGGACTGGTAGACCGGAGATATGGAGGGGAAACGCCTTTGGGTGTGACATTCTCTAAACTCGCGGGGCTTATAAGTGGCGGACAGCAGAACCATGGATACTGTGGCATATCCTCTAGAACGCCAAGATCGCGGAAATTCGTTCGTGCAGATGGAGGATGGAATCGTATAGTATGGATACCAAAGGAATATAAGCAAATTCTTACGGAATCCATTCCCGCAGAGATGTTTGACAAAATCGCAACAGAGGAAGACTGCATAGATCCAAAAGAACTGAAGGAGTTTCTTAAGCGTGTACACCATCCTGTTGTAACATTGTGGAAGGATGGGGAAACGCCAGACCCTCTGAATTTACCCCCACCTAACACAGATTGGGATCAAGAGGAAGAGAAAAAGGCACGAGGAAAGGGGAAGGATATATTAGTTATCCCTCCTCCTTAAAGAAGAAATCAAACAATTCCAACGCCCAGGAATTTACCGTCTCGTGATGGGCTAAGAACGTCTATGTTTAACCGCTTAACCAGTTCTTTATACCTATCTCGGATGGTGATCTCAGTTGTACCAGCGACTTTTGCTATCTCCTTCTCCGTTCGATATTCCCCACTTAAAACAGTAGCAATGTATATTGCCGCCGCTGCGGTCCCTATTGGTCCCCAGCCCTTTGCCATCCCGGTCCCATCATCATCTTGCAGTATCACCATGGCTTTTTCCCTTATCTCCGCACTCAACCCAAGTTTAGAGCAGAAACGAGGGATGTAGCGTGCGGGATCAGCAGGAGCAAGCTTTATCTCTAATCGCCTTAAAAGGAAAATGTACGCTCGCCTTATCTTCTTTAAGGGACTCCTTGAGACCTCTGCCATCTCTTTCAGTGTTCGTGGAACACCATACTGCCTGCAAGTAATATATAGCATTGCCGAAACTAACTCTTCTATACTCCGTCCCTTGATTAGGCTGCGCTTCATTGCTTTCCTATATAATACTGATGTCGCCTCCTTGATGTTATTTGGCAGTCCAAGGGCACATGCCATCCTATCTATCTCAACAAGTGCAAAAGCAAGCGTCTTATCACTGGAATCTATACTTATCCCTCGTAATCGCCTCGTCCGTGCAGGTAATCCGGGCGTAGGTGTACCCAGCCCTTTGTCATGTATCCTATAACTCATAGGAGGACCGGTTCTTATCCTTTTAGAGGCTTGCTCCTCGTCATATGAACGCCACTCGGGTCCAAGGTCCACGATATTCTCCGCGATCACTATCCCACAATCAGCACAGTAAAGTTCCGCATGCCGAGAATCAGTTATTACATTTTTTGATCCGCATTCGGGGCATTTCCTTATTCTCTCAGTGATAACTGCCATTTTATGTATCAACCTATTTTGTTTTCATAATATATAAAGTGATAGGTTATTATGCCGTATTTAGTTGCGGAAGAAAAGATGCATCAAATCCTGTGCTCGTGCATCTAAGAGACCTAACTCACCATTCCTCGCTGACGTTTCATCAAACCCACCCTTCTTCATTTTACTTTGTGCATGTGAAGAAAAAATTGCAAAAGGCACTGGCTCTTTTGTATGTGTTCCCAGAGACACTGGCGTATAGTGGTCAGGCATGGCTAAAATTTTGTACCCGACATCTGCAAATTCATCTGCTAAGCCATTTAAGACCTTGCCCACTACCAACGCGTCGAAATCCTCTATCGCATTCACTTTCAGATCAAGATCGCGGAGATGTGCCGCCTCATCCGGCGCTTCCACATGGACCAGAACAAAATCTTTCGCCTTCAGACTACGTAATGCATATTCTACCTTACCTTCGTAATTCGTATCAAAATAGCCCGTGGCGCCAGGCACATCTATTATGTCCATGCCTGCACAGCGCCCAATACCTTTTATTAGATACACACCTGAAACCACAGAACCACTCACGCCATACAGCTTGCTAAACGCAGGCATTAGAGGCTTTTTACCACCGCTCCAGAGCCATATCATATTCGCCTTCCTTTCATTTCTCGCTGCCCTTTTCATGTTTATTTCGTGCTTTTGCAAAATCGCTCTTGAAGTGAGCATAATATCCCGCAGCAGCTCTTCTTTTGGTAGGCTCTCTTCCAACTGTGCACCAATTATGTCATGGGGTGGTGCACCGCCTTCCAGGGAATCACAATCGGTGGATTTGAGAACCATAACATTTCGATAACTAACCCCCGGATAAAATTTAATCGCTACCTCCCGGAATTCTTCATTGAGTGCATCTATTAATTCGCGTGCCTCTTCGTCTGTTATATGTCCACCACTGTAATCTACTATACGCCCCCCAACTTCCGTTATAAGATTGCATCTGAATGCTATATCGTCATCATCAAGAGGTGTATGCATCCCCATCGCTTCTAACGGACCCCTACCGGTGTAATATAACGCGGGGTCATAACCAAGAATAGAGAGTGTGGCTATATCGCTTCCGGCATCCATCTCCTCCGGTATGGTCCTCACCAAGCCGCAAAAGCCCAGGGTAGCGATAGAATCGAGGTTCGGCGTATTTGCAATTTGTAAAGCGGTCTTACCGCCGTGTTCAGGGATCGGATAATCGGCCATCCCATCACCTATTAAAATTACGTATTTCATTCCCATACTCAACAATATTTAAACATATAAAAGTTTCAATATTATAATTGAGTGAAGACAAATGGAGACTGATGTACCGCTGAGAGATATAATGGTGCGAGAAGTAGTAACCGGAAGTATGAACATGAACGTTACGGAAGCGGCCAAACGGATGAAGAAGTACGATGTGGATAGTATTGTTGTGCTCAAAAGCGGTAGGCCGGAAGGCATAGTTACACAGGGGGATATACTTAGCGAGCTGGTAAGTAAAGACATCCCGCCGAGCGCGGTGAAGCTAAAAGATGTCATGACTGTACCTATAATAACTGCATCGTCGAACGATCGTCTATCGGATATAGTAAAGAAAATGGCGAGGGGGAAGATAAGGAAGCTACCGGTAATAGAAAATGGCAAGTTGGTGGGCATAGTAGCCGATGTAGATATACTCTCCGTTTCCTCACAGATGAACTCGATACTGGCCGATCTGATAGAGATGCAGGTGGAAAGAGATATAATGGGTATAGAAGAGGATGAGGGAATGGAGCAGGGCATATGCGAGAAATGTGGAACCTTCTCAAATTACCTGGAGATGAAAGACGGGCTGATGCTCTGCGACAGTTGTAAAGAGGAGATGGAGACAGAAGAGTAAATCTGTTTTTATGCTGATACTTTAATCCCTAATTCCCACCTTTGATACTGTGAACACCGCTTCCGCTTCTGGTAGGTTAGGCGAATCAACTAACCGTGCTATTCTCTTCTCTCCTTTTGACTTTCTCAGATATAATCTGAAAGTAGCGGTATGCCCCACCACATGACCGCCTATAGGTCTTGTAGGGTCGCCGAAGAAGGCGTCTGGTCTCACTTGCACCTGGTTGGTTATCATCACTACGGCGTTATTGAGGTCGCCAAACCTGAGAGTGTCATGTAAATGCTTGTTTATCTTCTGCTGTCTGTCTGCCAGCGTCCCCCTCCCCACATATTCACTTCTGAAATGAGCAGTTGCTGAATCAACGATCAATAACCGGACGGGCTTTTCTGTATCTATCAGCTCCACTGCAAGCCTTTCCGCCTTATCTACCAGCAGTATCTGATGATTTGAGTTATAAGCACGTGCAACGTGTATATTTTTAAGAATCTCATCCGGATCAAACGAAGCACCTTCCGCCATGTCCTTTATCCGTTCTGGTCTAAAGGTGTTCTCGGTATCAATGATCACAACAGAGCCATTCAAGCCCCCATTTTCCGGTGGCAACTGCACATTTACTGCGAGTTGATGCGCTATTTGCGTCTTTCCACTGCCGAATTCGCCATAAAACTCTGTTAGCGCTTGCGTCTCGAGGCCACCGCCTAATAGATCATCAAAAGATGTTGATCCAGTAGTTAGCTTGCCTATCTCCAGCCTTCGCCCTAATATCATATCACCAGTCTCAAACCCGCCGATTTCCGCGGCTTCCCTCGCGGCATTTATTATCTTCGCTGATGTCGCTTCGCCAATCTCAGCAGCCGCTACCAGTTCCGCGGGAGACGCCACTGCTATCGCTTCCAATGAATTAAAACCCGCTTCACGCAGCTTCTCCGCTATTGCGGGGCCAACACCGGGTAACTCCTCTATATCCACTTTCTCTCTTCACCTCGTCCTACATTATAATGGTGCATCAGATATTAATTTATATTTCCATTCCACTCAAAATACAAACACCAGTGCCACTACCACGGACCCGAATTGCCCTTCTTCTACTTCTACTGACTTCGCTTTTAGATCATTCACAACAATCTCCTTAGCGCGAATCTCCGCCATCTTATATAGCTTCTCCCTTATCTTCGCAATTAGATATGTCTCTGAATGATGTCCATGATGCTCACAGATGATTCCGCTCCCATTTTCTCCTACCATTCGGCCGTATCCTATACCAGCGCCAATGACCTCGCCCGACTTACCGTCTGCTCTTGACATCACACAGAAGGTTATTTCTCCTGGTGTTAAGATTACTTTGCTTCTTTCCCTTTCTACTGCATTTACCGGAAGTATAGATGAAACCCCTACTAGATTGCATTCACCTATCCCGGCATCGAATAAAGCGAAGTCGAAAGCGGCCGCCTGCTCGGAGTCCATGCCCACGCCGGAAGTGACAAAAAACTCACGCGGTATCAGCGTCTGTATCATTCGTTCAATCATCTTCTCTTCAATATATCCTTAATATTACATATACAAATTTTACACGCCCTTTACTTGGGGATATACATTTTCCCTTCTCTTTTAAGTAAAAAGAACGAGATTAGCATTCTAAGCGCTGTTTAGGATTCCACCAATTATAATAGCTATCACAATAGGATAGAAGACCGTAGAGATACCAAAGCTGTCGCTTACCAAACCTAAGATCAGAGGCGAAATAGACCCGAAGCCGAATCCCGCCAGCAGCAAGAAACCAAACGCTATTCCTGCCCTTGAGGGCTCTATTTCCTTGCCCACTGAGGATATTATAGCAGAGAGAACAGTGGGTAAAATCGTGCCTGCAAGAGCCAAGGTTAGAATAGCCCAGAATAAAGGAAGAAAGGCAAGAATAAGAAATAGTGGCGCAGTGAGAAAAAAGCCAATAGCCATTACCTTTCGCTCGCCTCGGAGGTCAGAGAAATGCCCACCAATAACTTTACCTATCGCCCCTCCGGCTGTAAACACGCATGTTACCGTTATTGCAAGTGCAGGGCCCAGCCCTTTTGCTTCGTCAAGGAAAACGGGGACGAAAGTCAGTGCACCAACGAAAACGAATCCAAATATGCACTCGGTTATGTAAACCTTTCTTATCGAACCGGTTCTTATAATTTGACGAAGAAAAACTAGTAGGTCATTTACATTGGATTGCGCCTCACTACTTTGCTTCTTTATATCCCTTTTCGAGCTCCTTCGCAATATGATCAGTAAAAGAGCGATAATAATCGTAGGTATTGCTAAAACAGGGTAGACGAAACGCCAACCGTAGTAGAGACAAATAGATCCTGCTATTAATGGCGCTATGGCACCCCCTATGCTCGCTCCGATCTCATGCACGCCATATGCTTTCCCGCGTTTGTCGCCGAAAGATTTTGCGATATATGATAGAGCTGCGGGATGATATAAACTGAGAAGAAAACCAATGGCGATGAAAATAACGGCAACCGATAAAAAATTCGGCACGATGAGTAAAAAAGCAGAAAGAATGGCAGTGGAGAAGAATCCGATACTTATCAGCTTTATTCCATCTGATCTATCAGATAGCATGCCCGAAGGTATGCCGCCAAATCCGATAGCTGCTGCGAATGCAAAAGAAAGCAATCCTACCGTGGTGTTCGATAATTGAAACTCGTCCTTTACTAAAAGTGATAGTGCGGGTAGTGCAATAGCCAGGATGTGCATCAAACCATGTGATGCACTTAAAGGTAAAAGAGTAAGTCCTGTCTTCTTTACGGTTTTCATCTTATTTCCTTTTTATGATGCGTGCTAATACATACATATATCATGTGCGAATCAAGTGTGCTAATAGAAAGAGGAAGCGGTAGAGAATTACTTATGGAGGACGTGGTTCTGATAGAAATAGATGGAGAAGATATAAAGCTCCGGGGGATATTAGGCGAGACCCAAAACACAAAGGGGCGGATAAAGGAGATCAATCTGATGTCGCATACAGTTGTGATAGAAGTTCTTTGATAATGCAAGAGAAAATCGGAGTCAATAAGATAATCTTCATTCCTCTTTGGTTATTCCTGCTGCTTCTGTAGATAAATCATAAAACCCAGATTAGCGTCTTTTCAATTCTTTTTTTGGAAATATTTGGCAGATGAGTTTACAAATACGCGTTTAGAATTTACACCATAAAATATTGAGCAATTACAATGTTCACGCTACACTCCCTGCACCGATCAAATGCCATCGAGCACCTATCTTCATCCCAATAGCCACTAAAGCGCCCTTTTCTGCACATATCGGTCTGCTCAGAGCCACATCAATAGTGTCCTTAGTCACCCTTTTTACCAAGCCCATGGAGATTGCGGTTCCGATACTAAGCATTACATACTCGCGCACTTTAATCGCCTTAACCTCTACCTCCTTTGCTACACCAACAACGCGTTTCAAAAGGTGAAATTGTATATTGAGTTCATTCCATGTTGGTGGCAAAGAGCCCGGATTCCCTACACACTGACCCACTAAAGTGTCCTCCCTCGTCATGCCCGGGTCCAACTTTGTGCCGATGCCGATTAATCCACCCGGAGTCACCTCTTCTACTTGATCGCCACCCACCATTATCGAGGTTATCTCGGTTTCTATTGGTATCCACTCTTCTTTGCCTTTAGTTGACACTTTTCTTCCAGGTTTTATTTCTAATTTGTCATCTGCACTCAACCTACCCTGAAGTAGAGAACCGCCGATTACACCACCCTTTAAGGCTTTTATTGGCGTTCCGGGCTTATTCACATCGAAGGAACGTGCAATATGCATCCTCGGTGCTATATCAAAGGAACGTTGCGGTGTGGGTATAGTTTTTTCTATATCCTGTATAAGCACATCAACATTTGCTGATTGCTGTGCCGCGATAGGCACAATAGGTGCATTTTCCGCTATTGTACCCTTTAAAAACTCCTTTATTTGCCCATAATGCTCTATCGCCTCGTCACGCGAAACGAGGTCTATTTTATTCTGCGCGATCACAATTTTATCTATGCCTATTACGTTTAGGGCCATCAAATGCTCCTTTGTCTGCGGTTGGGGACATGGCTCCGTAGCAGCAATAAGAAGAACAGCACCATCCATTATCGCTGCACCGCTCAGCATAGTCGCCATTAACGCTTCATGCCCCGGAGAGTCAACAAAAGAAACAGTTCGCAGCTCTTCCGTCTTCGAGCCACAAAGCTTGCATATCTCTTCCACCGTGTAGCAATCCGGCTCGTTACAAGCCGGGCATCGCCTGAATGTAGCGTCTGCATAGCCTAGTCTTATTGATATACCTCTCTTGACCTCCTCGCTGTGTCTGTCAGTCCATTCGCCAGACAGAGTGTTCACTAAGGTCGTCTTACCATGATCTACGTGTCCTACCATTCCTATGTTCACCGAAGGCTTAGTCAGTTTCTTTTCCTCCTTCTTTTGATTGGGTTTAACGGTTGCTTACTCCCCGACAACTTACACTCGCTAACTTTTTTATCTTCACTTTCTTTCTTTATTTATATGCACCTTTAATAAAAGATTTCTTTGGTAAAGCTTTTTTTATTAATGAACGGTTTGTGGTGATGGGAATGGAATTTGAATTAAAAGAGAGTGAGAAGGCGTTTCAGCGCATAGCGAGGCAGTTTGCAGAGACAGAGATAATGCCAAGAGCGGCCGAGATAGACAAAAAAGGGAAGTTCCCGCGAGATTTAGTGAAGAGGATGGCCGAGCTAAAACTTTATGGTATTCCTTTTCCACGAGAATACGGCGGTGCAAGTGCTACGATGGCAAGCTATGTAGCTGTGGTCGAAGAGCTTTCAAGAGCAAGTGCAAGCATTGGTTTTCTAAGCTCTGCAGGGCTCATCACTATATTCCCCATCTACTACGCAGGTACAGAGGAGCAGAAACAGAAATATCTCAGGCCCCTGTGTGAAGGTACGAAGTTGGGTGCTTTTGCTTTAACCGAGCCCCGTGCAGGCTCCGATCCCACCGCTATTGATACAAATGCTGTTCATGAAGGTGATGAATATCTGCTGAACGGTAGAAAGGCGTATATCACGAATACCTCTGTTGCAGATATATACATAGTTTTTGCATATACAGATAAGGGCAAAAAAAGGGGCGGGATGAGTGCTTTCATCGTGGAGAAAGGGACAAAAGGCTTCTCTTTTGCGGGCATCAACGATATGCTGGGTATGCGTAGTTGTATTGTTGGCGGGTTGAAGTTCAATGATTGTAGAGTTCCCGAGGAGAACTTGCTTGGCCGCGAAGGCGACGGATTCAAAATAGCGATGGGCACTCTGGACAGGGATAGGATAGCAATGAGTAGCGTTGGGGTCGGCATTACTCAAGCTTGCCTGGACATCTCCAAGAAGTATGCAAAAGAGCGAAGACAATCATCACAACCAATTGCTAATTTCCAGGCAGTTCAATTTATGCTCGCAGACATGGCTGTGGAAGTAGAAGCAGCAAGATTACTCACCTACAAAGCGGCTCATCTCGCGGATAAAGGCGAGAAGATCACAAAATATGCGTCAATTGCTAAGCTCTATGCCTCAGAAGTTGCGCAAAGAGCCGCTACAAACGCAGTGCAAATACACGGCGGCTATGGCTGCACGAAAGAATGTCCTGCGGAACGGTATTACCGAGATGCGAAGATACTTAGCATTGCTGTTGGCACCTCGGAAATACAGAGACTGGTAATAGCGCGGGACGAGTTACGATGAAGAAGAATGTGCTTATTTTGATATTTCGAGCATCCGCTCAATAGGTCTCCTCGCCTTATCCATAATTTCTTTCTTAACAACAACTTCGGGCTTCTCCTTCTCTAATGCCGCTTCTATCTTCGCCAAAGTGTGTATCTTCATCTGCGGACAGACTGCGGTATCGGAGATTGGATAAAATTTCTTTCCCGGCAATTCCTTCTTGAGCCTATGCAGTAGCCCGATTTCTGTGCCTATCAAGAATTCCGTATCCTTTACCTCCTTGCAAATTTTCACCATGCCACTCGTTGAAGCGATGTGATCTGCGCTGTCTTGAACTTCGGGGATGCACTCGGGATGAACGGCGATTTTAGCTCCTGGGTGCGCTTCCTTCGCATTCATCAAATCCTCTAATACTATCTGATGATGTGATGGGCAGAGCCCATGTTCGGGCACCGGAATAATCCGCTTTGTGGTTGCCTTTTGTGCGTGATATGCTAAATTGTGGTCCGGACCAAAGAGGATAGTGGAGGTGTCCATAGCCCTAACTATCTCCTGAGCATTTGCAGAGGTGCAGATGCAGTCAGCGAGCACCTTACTTTCTGCAAGTGTGTTTACGTAGAGCACAACCTCGGCATCCGGATGCTCTCGCTTTGCTACAAGCAAATCATCTGCCGGTAATTGCTGTGCCATTGGGCATATCGCACCGAGATCAGGGATAAATACTTTTTTATCCAGATTCAGTATCGCCGCGGTTTCTGCCATGAAGTCAACGCCGCAGAAGATTATAATATCTGAGGTCGTATCTACCGCCTTCCTCGCAAGCTCTAAAGAATCGCCAACAAACTCCGCTATATCCTGAACTTCTGCCCTCTGGTAGTTATGAGCTAGAATTATTGCGTTTTTCCTGCGCTTTAACCTTTCTATCCGCTCTACGTACCCTTTCCACTTGTCCATACAATTATATATCCATTCTGATTAAAATAATGCTTTCACTTGACAATCGCTCTCAGTATATCACTCGCAGATAATATACCTATGGGTACGCCTGGTGCTGGACTTAGAGAGAGGACTAATAATCTATGTATGTTCAACTCTTTCATAGTATCTGCGGCTTTTCTTAGCGTTGTTTCCGGGTCTGCTGCCCTCACGAAGTGGGACATAACATCCTCTGCCGTTAAGCTATCCCAATCCTTGTCCATGAATTTTATGATGTCTATCTCTGATATAACACCCACTGCCTCGTTATCGGGCGCAGTTACCGCAATGCCGGATATGTCCTTCCTCACCAGGATTTTGACAATTTCATTCACGGGCGTGTCGTGCGCTACAGTAATAACACCTCGCGTCATCACCTCTCTTACCTTCTTCTCTTTTGATATATCCATTTCAACCCTCTATTTGTCTTTTTTACTACTTTTTAAATATATATAAAGTATAACTACCTTCTATTAAAGACACTGATTTACACTGATTTACGCGGACTTATATAAGTTTGACATTGTTGATCTTTATCATCTGTGTCAATCTGCGTTAATCTGTGTCAATAATTTATTTTCTTGATATTATCCCCTCCTGTATCCAAATAGGACAAACGAACAAATGAAAGGCATCTACGTGCTAATAATAGAAAACCATGCCGATAGTCTGGTAGAGATAGGTAAAATGGGTGGTATAGAGTTCAAAAAAGGTTTTTATGCCTATGTTGGCTCTGCTCTTTCTGGATTGGAGCAAAGAGTAGGTAGACACTTGCGTGTGACGCGCAAGAAAATGCACTGGCATATTGATTACTTCTTAGCGAGCTCGGGGGTA
>JAUWVD010000115.1 GCA_030617585.1 Candidatus Methanophagales archaeon | reverse complement strand
CTGCACTCATGCGTGATATACAGTCGCATGATACGCCGCTAAGCCCTCCCGCCGCGGTGATAGCTGGTGGCGAGACAACCGTTACAGTCAGAGGGAATGGACACGGAGGAAGAAACCAGGAGTTTGCGCTCAGTGCTGCTATGACCATCCCGCAGGATGATGACAGAGCTGTAATAGCTTCTATGGGCACGGACGGGATAGACGGTATGAGTGATGCTGCGGGTGCAATCGCGGATGGGTTCACGCTAAAACGTGCATCGAAAGCGGAGCTGAACCCGGATACATATCTACGGTATAATGATTCAAATACATTTTTCGTGAAGCTCAATGACGCCCTTATTACAGGCAGAACGGGGACAAACGTGAATGATGTCATAGTGATGCTGGTCACTGAGTGAGGGGATGTGATGTATGATAAAATGCATTTAAATGGGAATTTTGTGAGGTGAAAGAAAAATGACATCTAAAATAAAAGAAATAAAAGGTAGAGAGATTTTAGACTCGCGTGGAAACCCCACGGTAGAAGTAGAAGTGCTTACCGAGAGCGGATTTGGCAGAGCGGACGTGCCTTCCGGGGCATCTACCGGAAGTAAAGAGGCATGGGAGAAAAGAGACGGAGATAAAGGAAGGTATGGCGGTAAAGGCGTACGTGAAGCTGTTAAAAGCGTAAATACAGTAATAAAAAACGGGCTGGTAGGAATGGACGCTCTCGCGCAGAGAGAAATAGATGAGCGGCTAATAGAATTGGATGGAACGGAAAACAAATCGAAATTAGGTGCAAATTCTATTCTCGGAACTTCGATGGCGGTTTGCAAAGCGGCTGCGAAATCGTTGGAAAAACCGCTCTTTGCTTACATCTGCGAAGATGTCGCGGGAATGAAGCTACAACATGAGCTGCCGGTACCGATAATGAACGTACTAAATGGCGGGGAGCATGCGGGGAACGATCTGAGCATACAGGAGTTTCTTATCCTGCCCTTTGGGTTTGACAGGTTCAGTGATAGTTTGAGGGCAGGTGCGGAGACTTATCACGCACTTAAAGAAGTGTTAGCGAAAAAGTACGGGAAGATAGCTACGAACGTTGGTGATGAAGGTGGCTATGCACCGCCAATGAGCAGGACAGAGGAGGCACTCGAGGCGATGACTGAAGCGATAAGAGAAGCAGGTTATTCTGAGAGCGAAATACGCCTGGGCATGGATGCCGCTGCTTCCACTTTCTTCAACGCGAAAACACAAAAGTACGTGATTGATGGTATTGAGAAAGAAGGTTCTGAACTGATTGACTTCTATCAAGCCCTGGTGGATAAATATCCTGTAGAATCGATAGAAGACCCTTTTGACGAGGACGCATTCGAGTTATTCGCAGAACTCACCGTGAAGATGCCGCGGAAAATAATTATCGGTGATGACATTTTCGTGACAAATGTCAAGCGACTAAGGGAGGGGATAAACAAAAAAGCGGCAAATGCCATTCTGCTGAAAGTAAATCAAATAGGCTCTGTTTCGGAAACTCTGGATACCATTAGATTAGCTTCTGAAAATGGATATAAGAAGGTAGTCAGTCACAGGTCGGGCGAAACCGAGGATACGTTTATCGCTGATTTATCAGTGGCAATAAACGCAGAGATAATAAAGACTGGCGCCCCTGCAAGAGGCGAGAGGACTTGCAAATACAATCAATTGTTGCGGATAGAGGAGCAATTGGGTGAGAATGCGAGAAGCCGGAAGTTTTTGAAGGTGTAAAATAAACTAACAAAGACAGGAGTGAGGGATATGGTAAAAGAACGGAATGAAGAACAAGATACGATTTACCTCGTACCAAACGCGCATTTCGATGCACTCTGGGTCTTCACGAAGGAGGAACATTTATACATTAATCTAATGCTCGTTCTGAAGGAGGTGGCTGAGCTTGTTGAAAAGGCCGATTTCAAGTTCCTGATAGAGCAAACGTATCTGCTGGAGGAGATGGAGAAGAGATGTCCAGAATTATTCACAAAAATTGCGCGGCACATAACAAATGGCGACATAGAGATTGCAGATGGAGAATACCTGATGGCCGATACAATGCTTCCGGAAGGAGAAACGTTGATAAGAGAAATCATGGATGGCAAAAGATACGCGAAGAAGAAGTTTGGGGTTGACGTGCCGGTAATGTGGCAGGCAGACAGCTTTGGGTTGAATGCTCAGCTACCGCAGATATACAAGAAATCTGGCTACCGATATGTTGCATTCAGAAGAGGGGTGTCAAAGAGAAAGCCATCGGAATACCTCTGGGAAGGTCTGGATGGAACGAGGATTTTAACTCATTGGATGTCCTTAGGAACCAGGGCGGGGTTGTACTTGACATTGCCAAAGTTGGAAGAAAGCTATGAGAAACTCAAGGAACTAGCGACAACTTCTCACATCCTGATGCCCTCAGGGGATGAAGTCACAGTGCCACAGCCGCAAATGCCGGATGTTGTGCGAGAGTGGAATGATAAGAAGGGTAAAGTAGCGAGAATGAAAATTGCAACATCACGTGAATTCTTTGAGGCACTGGAAAAGGAAGCAGAGACAGGGGACTTTGAGTTCGAGGTCAGGAAGGGCGAGAAGTATTCAGGGAAGTATTCAGAAGTATTTCCAAGTTGCTGCTCGAGCAGGATGTGGTTAAAACAAGCGCTTCGCGACTACGAGAGTTGGTTGTTGTGTTGCGAGCATTGGGGAACAATATCCTTCCTTCTGAATGGCTACTATCCGTTTGATGAGTTTGGAAGCTGCTGGCGGAAAATTTTGTTCCTCGCATTTCATGATGTAATTCCGGGAACAGGGATGGACAGAGGTTACGAGGAGGTAAAGCAATACCTGAGCTATCTCAAGACCATACTGTCCCCTCTCAGCCCTAATATATACTCTACAATAGCAGATAAAGAAGCAGAGGAAGGAGTTGAAAGTGGGGATCTAGTTGTATTTAACTCGCTGTCGTGGGAAGTGAGGAACTGGGTAGAGATGGAATTGAATTTTAAAGAAGGGGAAGTAGAAGCGATTAAAGGATTAAAGAGTGGAAAAGAGGAAATAGATGTAGAGGTTATAAAGTTTGCGAGGTATGAGGATGACTCAGTGAAATATGCGAAGATAGGATTTGTTCCTACGGTTCCTGCTATGGGCTATAAGACGTATAAAATCCTTGAGCATGCGCCAAAACGGCATCCTTATGACCCGAATTTCATTATGATAAGAGGAAACACCGTAGAAAACGGATTCTTTGGGGTTGAGATAGATTCCGATACGGGGTTGATAGACGTGATTCAAAAGGAGGATGGAGGTAAGAGGGAGAAGATTTGCACGGCGAATGAACTCGTGCTGGAACAAGAAATCGGCGACCTTTACCACCACTGGCAAAGATTGAAGATCCCTTTGAAAACAGAAACTGGAGAGGGCGTGTATTTCGGCTCCTTCCGGGTAGAAAACTTTGGGATAGATAAAAGTCCCCTGAGACGTGTTATCAACGTCGAGACAAATTATTTCTCGCTTCGCTGGCCGTACAGATTGAAGGAGGAGATAGAGCCAATTATGTGGCGGCATAAATTCATGATGTGCACGAAGAAAATAATAGTTTATAGGGACATTCCGAGAATAGATTTCATTACGGAAATAGAGGACAAGCACCCGAAGGCTCGAATCAGAGTCAGGTTCTCCACGGACATAAAATCCGCGGATTATTCCTGCGGTAGTCAATTTGGCGTTGTCTCTCGACCAACCGACCAGTGTTACTATAAGCCAGAACCCGGAGAGGAGTGGGAAGAAGAACCCAGTGGTATATTTCCCTCGCTGAAGTGGCTTGATTATTCTGATGGTAAGAAGGGCTTAACGGTGATCCACAGAGGGATACCGGAAAACGAGGTAAGAGACGGGGACGTCTATTTAACAGTGCTAAGAAGCGTGTCAATGCTGTCCTCGGATGGTATTTCTGGTCCTGCAATACCGGTTCCGGATGCAAGGGAGTTGAACAAACGATACGAGTTCAGATATTCTGTTTACCCGCATGAAGGAGATTGGCGAGAGGCTTCGTCATACACGCATGCAATTGAGTTCAACACGGATCTTGATACATTGCAGTTACCGAAGGGCATGAAGCTGCCTTTGAATCGCTCTTTCTTGAAAATAAGGCCGGAAAATGTGGTTTTATCCGCGCTGAAGCGGGCGGAGGATGGAGATGGCGTCATTCTGAGGTTTTATGAAACGAAGGGAGAAGAGGCAGATGCAGAAATAACACTGTTCAGAGAGCCAAAAGCGGTCAAGACGGTGAACATGCTAGAGGAAGAGGACGAAGGAGTGAAGAAAGAGTTGAAAAGAGAAGGTGAAAGAATAGAGCTGAAGATGAAACCCTTTGAGATTGTTACTTTGAAGGTGGACCTTTCAAGAACAAAATAAAATCAATTATTGACATAGATTAACGTGGATTAACACAACACTTTTTCTTTTTTACAAAAAACTTTTTTGCTTCGCAAAAACCTTTACTAAAAATAATAGTTTCTTTGGTAAAGCTTTCTTTTCTAAAGAAACGTTTGTGCTAAGAAAAACATCAGGAATATTTTAGTCAA
>JAUWVD010000188.1 GCA_030617585.1 Candidatus Methanophagales archaeon | reverse complement strand
TCATTGAGCTTCTCTACTTTCATCAGTGCAACTAATCCAAAAGCGAAATAGGTATCTTTTCGGGCTTCTTTCGGGATTTGTTCCGTAATCGCTTCTGATAGTCTGTACCGGATCCCATAGATGTAGAAAGCGCTCTTTTTTGTCTCTATTAATGTCCCATCGCGGAAAAAGTGAGTGAGATTCCGTTTCGCAGAATCAACAAAATCGGCCTCCTCTACTCCCGTCCTTCTCGTGGTGAAATGGATCACATTGTTTCGCTTCGCGGAATAAATGTCGTACCCGGATGCATCTACGGTATCGTAAACAGGGCAAACAAGTTCAGCACGGTTATCCAGTTTCGGGTTCAGTATTGTCGCCTTAAAGGGTTTGAGTTGCATGATCGTATACCCAATATTTCCTATTTACCTTTCAAAGGTTTTGTTGCCTTATTAATTTAGCATCACTAACTAATACAATATAGCATATACAGAAAAAATGGACTTCCGATTGATCTTTGTAATGGACTTGCTTGATGGCGTGGTAGTGCATGCGAAGCGAGGCGAGCGTGAGAAATACGTGCCGATTCACCGTTTCAGCTCTATCGTTACGTCGTCAGATCCGGCTCGTGTGCTAGAAACGATAAAGCCCAATGAAGTTTATATCGCCGACCTCAACCGACTCATGAGCACAGGCAATAACAGACCGATTTTAAAAGATCTAAGAACTCGAAACATGGATTTGAGGATTATGCTGGATTATGCTGTAAAAGGGATGGAAGACCTGAAAGAAGCTGTTGACGCGGAAATGGCCGATAAGTTCGTTTTAGGTACAGAAACCATATCCCTTGAGCTATTAGAGGAAGCATCTAAAAGCGATATTATAAATGATATAAGTATAAGCCTTGACCTCTTCAATAACGAAGTGCTGACAAGCGATACAAAGATGAAGATTGACCCTCTGCGGTTAATAAAAGAGCTGAATAAATTTCCCGTTCGGGACGTGATTGTGCTGGAACTGAACAGGGTAGGCACGAAAAGCGGAATAGATTTTGAGTTCCTCGCTCGTGCAGTGGAACTCTCGGAACATGACATTCTATGCGGCGGCGGCGTGCGGAATTGCGAAGACGTACATAAAATGGCGGCGATCGGTGTAAAGGGCGCACTGGTCGCTACTGCGGTACATGATGGGGGTATTCCGTCATTTGAAGTATAATCGTAATCGCTCAATATTAACACAGCTTGAAATCGGTTTTTAATACTAGTATATCGACAACAAAACTTGCTTTGCATTCTCTCCATCCTTGAAGTCCCGCTTTTATCAGGAACTAGCATATTTACCGTGTGCGCGAGACGATAGAAGAGGGAAAGAAGAAGAAAGTAAATGGAACACTGCATTACGCGGCGATACATAAAGTCAAAAAAAGGTGAACGGCGATTTGGATACGCTGCACGGTTATGACTTATGTAGCGGATGCCCGAGTTCCAGATAAATAGGAGAAAAAATATTTCTTTTTGTAACGCTTTTAAAACTTTTTGAACGGAATGTTTTTTATAGAAGTTCACCGTTTAAACAAAAGAGGGGGCACAAAAGAATGAGGGATGTAGCGATAATAGGAATTGGACATACTAAGTTTGGGCGCGCATCGAAAGCGTCACTTGAATTGTTCTCTGAGTCGGTATTGCAAGCAATTGACGATGCAGGCGTAGAATTAAAGGACATAGAAGCTCTATTTCAGGGCGCTGCACTCGCAGGCTTTGAAGAAGGGCAGGTAATGTCTGCGGCATTTTCTGCCGCGGACCTCAACTTAGGGCCTATACCCGCAACGCGATATGAAGGTGCGTGTGCATCCGCATCCGTTGCGATACGAGATGCCGCCATGTGGGTCGGTTCCGGGGAATACGATATGGTTATTGCGGGCGGCATGGAGAAAGCACTGACAATGGGTACCTTATTTGCAACGCGGACTTTCGCGATGGCATGCCACGCGCCAACAGAAGGGCCTGTGGGACTCACGTTCCCGGCAGTGTTCGCAATGGCGGCAATGCGGTATGCCAAGAATTATGACATACCATTAGAGAAACTGCGCGAGAAAATGGCGCACGTTTCTATAAAGAATCACAAGCATGGCGCTTTGAACCCGTTGGCGCAGTTCTATAAGAAGTTAGGTGCTTTGAAGCTAGAAGAAGTACTAGACTCGAAGATGGTAGCAGACCCGCTGTCGCTTCTGGATTGCTGTCCCTTCTCCGATGGTGCATCAGCACTTGTGCTCTGCGCCGCCGAGGACGCGCGGAAATATACTGATGAGCCTGTTTATATCCTGGGTACCGGACAGGGCTCAGGTGGTCCGTTATCCAAGATGGAAGACCTAACGAAGCCAGTTTCTCGCATAAGTTCTGCGAAGGCTGCATTTAAACAAGCCGGACTCACAGCAAAAGATATAGACATCTTAGAAGTTCACGATTGTTTTACTATTGCGGAACTGATCGCACTCGAGTGTATGGGCTTCTTTGGTTGGGGTGAAGCGGCAGATGCAGTCGAAGAAGGGCAAACGGAGCTGGGCGGGAAAATACCCGTTAACATGTCTGGCGGATTAATAGGTAAAGGGCATCCGATAGGCGCAACCGGGGCGTCTCAGATTTACTGGATCATTAAACAGATGCGGGGCGAAGCAGCAAAAGGGAATCAAATTGACCCTGTTCCTGA